>DASQPY010000615.1:0-4687 GCA_035643735.1 Actinoallomurus sp.
GTGTGATCGGCGACTGCTGCTTCGACCGGTTCGAGGCCTCCCACTGGGTGAGCCTGTTCGACATGAACCAGAAGTACGCGGATGTCATCTCCGCGGACCGCGCGATCTCGTATCTGCGCGGCGTACCGGAAGGACAAGAAGCGGCATGAGCGACACGGGGGACGGCCCGGCGAGTCTGCGGGCGTGGCTGCGTGAGGCGGCCGAACACGGCGAGCTACAGGACGTCGAGGGCGCCGACTGGGATCTGGAGATCGGGGCGTTGTCCCAGGTCAACTACCGCAGGACCAATCCCAAGGCGCTGATGTTCGACGGCATCACCGGCTACCGGCGCGGACTGCGGGTCCTGAGCGGCACGGTCAGCAACCCGCGGCTGCTCGGGTCGGTCCTCGGTCTCGGCTG
Source organism: Actinoallomurus sp. (assembly GCA_035643735.1). Lineage (GTDB taxonomy): Bacteria > Actinomycetota > Actinomycetes > Streptosporangiales > Streptosporangiaceae > Actinoallomurus. Next base: position 400 of record DASQPY010000615.1, read on the forward strand.
GGATCGCTCTGACTTCGACCTGGTGGAGACGCTGGCGGCCAAGCCGGGCGAGTGGGCGGCCACCGCGCGCGACTTCGCCGCCACGACGGTGACCGATGGCCCGATCCTCACCCACGTCACGGCCAAACCGGACGTGAACCTCCTCGACTTCCCCGTGCCGCGCTGGCACGAGGGCGACGGCGGCCGCTACATCGGCACGGGCTGCGCCGTGGTCACCCGCGACTACGACACCGGGCGGATCAACCTCGGCGCATACCGCATGCAGGTCCAGGACGACGGGCGTTCGGCCAGCGTGAACATCGAGGCCGGCAAGCACGGCGCCCAGCACCTGCGTCGCTGGTTCGAGGCGGAGGGGCGGGCGCCGATCGCGGTCTCGCTGGGCCACCACCCGGCCTACCTCGTGGCGGCGGGCGTGGAGGTGCCGGCCGACGTCTCCGAATACGACTACGTGGGCGCGATGATGGGCGCCCCGGTCCGTACGGTGGCGGGCCAGGTCACCGGGCTGCCGCTGCCGCATGACAGCGAGCTGGCCCTCGAAGGCTGGGTCACGCCCGACAACCGGCGGCCGGAGGGCCCGTTCGGCGAGTGGACCGGCTACTACTCCGGGTCCCGTGAGCCGATCCTGACCATCGACGTGGAAAGGGTCTACCACCGCGACGACCCGATCCTGCTGGGCGCGCCTCCGGGCAAGCCGCCGCACGACTACTCCTACATGCGTACGGTCATGAAGTCGGCGATCATCACCGACGGGCTCCGACGTACCGGGCTGCCGGGCGTACGCGGCGTGTGGGCGCACGAGGCCGGCGGCGGCCGGTCGCTGCTGATCGTCTCCATCGAGCAGCGGTACCCGGGCCACGCGCGGCAGGCCGCCTACCTCGCGGCACAGCTGCCCAGCGCGGCGTACATGAACCGCTTCACGGTGGTCGTCGACAGCGACGTGAACCCGCGCGACCTCGGCGAGGTGGTCTGGGCCATGACGGGACGGACCGATCCCTCGATCGACATCGAGGTGATGAAGCGCACCTGGGGCAGCAGGGTGGACCCGCTCACGCTGCCCGGGGAGATCGCCTTCAACAGCAGGGCGATCATCGACGCGTGCCGTCCGTACGAGCGGCTCGGGGACTTCCCGCAGGTGGCCGAGTCGAGTGATGAGCTGATCGCCTCGGTGACGCGACGGTGGCCGGAGGTGCTGGGGTAATGGCCGGGCGTACGGGGCCGGTTCCCCCGCTGCCACGGCCGCCACGGCGGCGAGCACCTAGGTGAACGCGACCCCGCTCCCCGGCCCCGGCGCATCGGGCGGGTCCCGCCCGATGGACCTGTCCGGCGCGGTGCCGCTGGACCGCGGCACCCGGGAGACGGACATCCGCGAGCTGCGCGAGGAGATGCTGTTCAGCGCGCTGCGCGGCAGCGAGGGCAGTTCGTCCCTGGCCTTCGCGATCTTCCAGGAACTGGCCATCAGCATCGTGGAGGGCCGCCTGCCGCCGGGCGAGGAGGTCAACTCGGCGGAGCTGGCCCGCCGCTTCAACACGAGCCGTACCCCGGTACGCGAGGCCCTGCTCCTCCTCGAACGCGAGGGTCTGGTCATCGTGCCACCCCGCCGACGCCCGTACGTCTCCCCCGTCGCGATCTCCCAGGTGCGGGAGATCTATGAGATCCGGGCGAGCCTGTACGCGCTGGTCAGCGAGCTCGTCGTGCAGCGCGCGACCGACGACGACATCTTCGGCCTGCTGTCGTGGCAGGCGATGCTGCAACGCGACGCGGACGCCGGCGACGTCGACGCCTACTTCTGGCACAACGTGGGGTTCCGCAACGCGGAGGCGGCGCTGTCGAAGAACTTCGAGCTGCAACGCCGCCTGAGCTCTCTGGGCCTGCAGATGCACCGCTTCCGGTACCTGAGCCTGTCCCTCCCGGGCCGCCTGCTGCACTCCCTGGCCGACCACGAACGCCTGGTCCGCGCCTACACCGAACGCGACGTCGCACTGGCGGTCGCGGTCACCCGTTCGCTGGTTTTGCGGGGCTACCGCGCCATCGAACGCTCGGGCCGTTTCTAGCGTCGGGACCCTGTGGTGGCGGTAACGCTCGGACGGACTGATGCGAGCTGGCATCTACCCAGACGCTCGTTGTCTCCTACGTCTTCTCGCTCGCCCCAGCGAGCGCCTCCTCGTACTCCCGCACCCACTCCGCACCGCGCTGGTCCGCTGGCATCTCGGCTAGTCCCTCACGGAGGATGACCACCGCGTCCCGGTGCTCACCGATCCCGGCCAGCGCGACCCCGATGTTGAGCTTGAAGAACGGTTCGCTGTACCAGTACACGGCGGGTGGTGGCTCACCCATCACGCCGGCCAGGCCCGCCGACCGGTCCAGCAGCTCCCGTACGCGATCGTGTTCACCTCGGCCCAGCTCCGCGTACCCCTGGGCCGCCTGGAGCGCGTCGAACGCGGCCTGTGCCGGGTGCACGCCGGGCGTCGCCATCGCGGCTCCTGCGGCCCTCACTACCACCAGTGGCCGACCCTGCTGGCGGGCCACGTAACCCCTGAACGAGGTGGCCAGTGCGGCACCCGTTCCGTAACCGGCTTCGTCGGCCAACTCCTCGGCCTGCGAGAACAACCTGATCGCGGCGGCATCATCACGCACGGCCGCATGTAGCCAGCCCGTGAACGTGGTCCAGTCCGCCACGAGGCGCCCTAACTCACCGCGCACCTTACCTCGTGCGTCCCTTAGCAGACCCTGCGCACTCACGAGCTGGGCGCCCACCGGATCCAGCAGCGCGCTCGCCCCCATGGCGTCCTCCAGCCGCCGCTGGCCTGCCAGCACCAGCCCGAGCGCCCCCACCACACCGGCGTCTACGAGCTCCGGGCGATCAACCGCCGCCACGAGCCGCTCACGGTCGATCTCTCCGTCGCCACCCACCAGCCACGGCGATCGCGCCACGTTCAGCTCGGCGAACAGCACGCGGACGTCCATGCCGAACACGTGGCAGTACCGCCGCTGATAGTCCGGCCCCGGCGCGTGGTCCCCGTGCTCCCACTGCTTGATCATGTCCACGAGCTGCTTGACCTCGGGCGGGCGGTCCTCACCGGGCGCGCTGCGTAACCTCGCCGCGAGCTGCGACCGCGACCACCCGCGCACATCCCGCTCGTAGCGCAGGCGGCGCCCCAGCTCGGCACGCCACCCGGGCACGGAACGCGCTGCCCGCTTGGTCACCTTCACGCCCTTTCGCCGCTGCGTCTCCCCGCATCTCCCCCAGTCTCCCCTCCCCCGGATCCGGTTCGCAGTTCTTCACTGGCTACACATCACGACGACCTACCGCGTCACTGACGACGCGGTTACCAGGGAGCCTCACAATGCAGCCACAGCCGCCACGGCCAGCCGAAGACCAGCATCCGAGCAGCGTCACCGCTCTCACTGACGCCGCTCTGAAGGAGACGGCACTGGTGGCCCTACGGGACCTGGCTCGCTCGCTGAATGCTCGCGGTTTCACGATCCGGCTCGAACCGGAGAACTGGACCCTCGTCGCAAGGAACGAGGCCGCTGATGACGACGAACCCGACACGCCGCGTGATCCGCTCGCCGTCGCGTTCGGGCCGATTCGCTTGACGCAGCGCGTCACCCTGGCGCTCACAAAGCAGGGCGACCTGTACTGGCATTGGCAGTGGACCGGCCCCGAGCGTGGCTCGCCGCCCGAGTACCAGCCCATGTGCCCGGCGGCCGCCATCGCTGACGCGACGGAGCGCATCTCGCGCGTGTTGGCCCTGGCCGGCAGTTGAGCCCAGCGCCGCCACCGACGAGCGCTCGGGCCGCTCCCAGATGTAGGTCGCCGGACCTGGGTCCAAGGACCGGGGCCTTTCTCTGCCCATGGTCCGATTCGCGTTCGCGGGACGCTTCCTAGCGTGGGCGGCATGGGAAACGATGGCGCGTTGGACGAGGCGTACGAGCGACTGCACCGGACCGGACCCGAGTTCGAGGGGTGGCTGACCAACCACGGTCCGATGGCCGTGGAGTCGCTGGTGAGGCATGGGCACGGGCGTGTGGTGCATCGCTGGCTCGACGGGTACATCGACCGGCTGGAGGAGCCGCCCGGCGGTACGGCGCCGATCGCGGCCGCCGAGTGGCGTGAGGCGCTCGGTGACGCGCGGCGGCTCGGTGACTGGCTCGCCTACTTCGACCGTGAGGTGCGGGAACGCCCCTGGCGCGACGTACTGACGACCTGGTGGCCGCGGCTGTTGCCCGGCATCGCGGCCGGCGCCACCCACGGCATGATCCGTGCCGGGCACGCGGTGCACAATCT
>DASQPY010000616.1:0-7516 GCA_035643735.1 Actinoallomurus sp.
CCCCAGGCGTTCAAGACGGTCGCCGGTGAGCTCGGCACGCTCATCGGAGCGGACTACACCGCGATCAACCGATACGAGCGCGACGATACGGCGACGGTGGTCACCTCCTGGTCCGACCCCGGCGTCCCCGATGCCGTCACGCCCCTCGGCGGGAGATGGCCGATCGGGAGCGATACGGCCGCCGCCGCGGTACTCCGGACCGGAAAGCCGACACGAATAACGAGCGCTTCCATCGGTAGTGAAATCGGGACCTGGGCCAGGTCGTACGGAATCACTCACATCGTCTCGTGTCCCATCTGGGTGGAAGGCCACCTGTGGGGAGAAATGGCGGCGATGTTCCGTGGGCAGAGCCCGCCGCCTCCGGACACCGAGGAGCGCCTGGGCGATTTCGTGGAGCTCGTCGGGTGCACGATCGCGCATGCCAAGAGCCGTGCCGATCTCATCGACTCCCGCGCACGGGTCATCGCGGCCTCCGACGCGACGCGCCGCCGCATCGAGCGCGACCTGCACGACGGAGTACAGCAGCATCTGGTCTCGATCGGTTTCGACCTTCGGGCGGCGGAGGGGACCGTCTCGGCCGAGCAGGTGGAGCTGAAGCAGCGGCTGTCCAACACGGCCGAGGAAGTCTCCGGCATCCTGTCGGAGCTCCAGGAGATCTCCCGGGGGCTGCACCCGTCCGTGCTGTCGAAGTCGGGCCTGGACGCCGCACTCAAGATGCTCGCGCGCCGGTCGTCGGTGCCGGTCGAACTGCACGAGCACCTGTCCGGCCGGCTGCCGGACCAGGTCGAGGTGACCATCTACTACATCGTGTGCGAGGCGCTGACCAACGTGCTCAAGCACGCGAACGCGTCCACGGTGCGCGTCGACCTGGAAAAGCAGGAGCACCGGGTCTGCCTCTCGATCCGCGACGACGGATGCGGCGGAGCCGATCTGGAGGGCGGGTCGGGCCTGATCGGCCTCAACGACCGCGTCGAGGCCCTCGGAGGCGCGATGCAGGTGGCGAGCCCCGTAGGCGAGGGCACGTCGGTGCGCGTCACGATCCCCGTCTAGTGTTCTGCGCGGCTCTATGTCTCCCGTGCTGACAGCACGCAGAACTCCTTGCCCTCCGGATCAGCCGGAACGGTCCAGGTGACGTCGCCTCGTTGGCCGACGTCGACGCGCGTGGCGCCCCGCTCCAGCAGGCGGGCGATCGCCGCTCATCTCCTCAGCATGCCCTGAACCGGGCAAGATGGCGTGATGCCGGTTCAGGCGAGCTCAGCTCTTGATCGTCGCCACGTTGAATCCCTCGAGCACGACCTGCGGCGACCGTGAGCCCGGCCAGGACACGGTAATGGGGCGCGTCTCGCCGGGCAGCAGCCACAGGTAGTTCTCGCTGTAGCGGGCCGGCAGGATCCGGTCGCCGGACTTCTTGTCACGAACCGACAGCCGGACCATCGCGGCCACCGTGCCGCCGCCGTTGTGCACGGTGGCGGTGAGCTCACCGCCGTCGCCGGCGCGCCGTACCGGGCCCGTCTCGACGGTGACCTTCGTACGGGCCAGGTCGCCCAGTGCCCGCATGTCCTGCGCCGTCCGGTACCTCCAGTAGGTGTTCTCGGACAGCGACTTTCCGCCGGCGTCGGTCAGCGTGAGCCGGAGCAGGTGCAACGCCGGCAACGCGTCGGCGAACGGCACCGCGAACGCGGGCGCGGTGGCCGACGGGTCGACGTCCACCGTCTGGTGCTGCGCCGCGCCGAGGGCCTTGCCCGCCAGGTCGTACAGCTCGGCCGTCACCGTCACGCCCTTGAGCCGTTCGGGGGTGTGGTTGACCGCCAGCACCTGCCACGACGGGTCGGCCTGGACGTGCAGCGGCTCGCAGCCCTTGCGGGCGCCGTAGTAGCTCCCGTTGACGTCCAGGTCGTAGTCGTAGGTCTGCCACACCGTGCTGTGCCAGGCGGGGTGGGACATCCACAGCAGCAGGGCGTGGGCGTCCTGCCACAGATGGGCGTTCCACGCCTCGAACATCGCGCGCATGTTCTCGTAGTTGACGAACTGCGCCTTGCGGCAGAACTCCTCCAGGCCGCTGGAGGCTCCCAGCCGGTCGTTGATCGCGCTCAGGTACGTGTCGGGGTGCTGGTTGCCGTTGGTGGACCAGTCGTGGTGGTACCACGGCGTGCCGATGGGCCAGCCCGGGTCGCCGTCTCCGACGAGGTTGCGCATGCTCTCGGCGACCGGGATCGTCGGCATGCCGATCTCGGTGTGGAAGCCGAAGATGCCGGTGTCGTAGGTGTTCGCGTCGAAGTACTTCGCCGGATCCACCCAGTAGTACGGGCCATGGCCGGACACGAGCCCGCCCGCGGAGTTGGCGATGTAGAGGATCTCATCGTCCAGCTCGGCCACGGCCTGCTTGATGGCGGTCTCGACGGCGGCCGGGGGATTCTCCTCGTTGGCGGCGCACCAGACCACGATGCACGGATGTGTGCGATACCGCAGGACCGTGTCCCTGGCGATCTCGCCGTACCCGGGCGGATTGTCCAGGAACGGGCCGGCCTCCCAGAAGTCGTTCCACACCAGAATGCCGTTCTCGTCGCACTGGGCGTAGAACTCCTCGCGGGTGCTCGACCCGATCCAGTTGCGGATCATGGTGAAGTTCATGTCCCGGTGCATGCCGATGACGGAGTTCATCCGGTCGGGCACCATGCGGCGCAGCAGCTCGTCCCAGCCCCAGTTGCCGCCGCGGCAGAACACCGGCACACCGTTCACGGTGATCTTCAGCGGTCGCGTCGCGTTGCTCACCGAGGTCACGTCGGTCCAGGCCGAGCCGTCGGCGGAGACCTGGACGGTGAAGTTCAGCGCGTACGCCTGCTCCCACACCAGGACCACACGGTCGAAGGAGACCGCCGATCCGAGGTCGACCTGGATCCACTGGTCGTCCTCCCAGGAGGAGGACCATCGGGTGCCGGCGTCCCCGTCGACGGCGTTCGCCGGGCCGTGCGAGGGATCGTCCACCGACGAGGAGGTGGCGGTCGCGTGCAACGCCAGGTCCGTGTCGGGTGAGCCGCTGTCGATGACCGACAGGCTCCACAGCGAGTCACCCCAGCCGGTGGCCCGCCGGCCGCACTGGATCCGGACGTAGCGCGACTTCTGCGCCGCGAAGTCCACGGTCTGCTTGGCCGAGTCGGTCGCCGGGTCGATGGTGAGCGGCGAGTCGTAGCTGTAGTCGAACTGCCGGATGCCGAACCGTACGGTGCGCCGGTCGCTCTGCTTCCCTCCGGTCGTCGCGGTGATCGTGAGGTCGTGCAGGTCCGGGTCGCCGTACCCGTTGGGCCACCACAGCTTCGGATCGCGCACGCGCAGCTGAGGGTACTGCGGCGGGGCGAAGGTGACGTCGGCGCTCTTGCCGCCCTCGACCGTCACGGTCGTCGACACCCTCACGTCGTCGAACGCCGCCTGCACGGTGATCGAGCGGCTGGTGCTCTCCACGTTGCGCACCGGGACGGTCAGCGTGATCTCGGCGGTCCCGGTGTCGGGCAGGCCGGGCAGAGCGGTCTGCACGCGTGGGTCGCCGAGCACGGCCGCGCCGGTGGAGCGCAGCCGTACGTGGTTCCAGATGCCCGACACCCGGTCGCGTACGGCGGGCATCCAGTCCCAGCCGGACACCGACAGGTAGGTCGGCGAGTCGAGGTACATCTCCGCGGAGTTGACGAACGCGTTGCCGTCGGGACCCTTGTCGCCGGGGCTGCCCGGATGCGGCATCGGCGTGATCCGCACCGCGAGCGCCTGGTCCCCGCCGCCGGCGCGGAGCGCGGACGTGACGTCGTACGACGCGCGGGCGAACGGATGGGTCAGGGTGCCCACCGAAGTGCCGTTGAGCCAGATCTCGGCCTTGTGGTTGATGCCGTCGAACTCCAGCCAGACATGCCGCCCCGCTCCGGTGTCCAGCCCGCGGGGCAGCGCGAACGCCCGGCGGTACCACCACGCGTGCCGGGACAGCGCCTCCGGGACGTGCAGGTTGTTCATGCCCTCCACCGGGTCGGGCAGGTGACCCTGCTCGACCAGCGACGCGAGCACGGTGCCGGGCACGGTCGCGGGCAGCCAGTCCGAGGTGTCCACGCCGGCGCCGGAGAGCGCGGCGCCGTCGGTGCTGGCGGCCCAGTCGTCCAGCGTCAGGTCCCAACCGGACTCCAGCGGGACGGTGCCGTCCGCGGCGACCTTCAGCGCCGGCGGCGCACCCCGGTGGACGCCCCAGTCGGTCCAGCCCTTCGCCGGCGGGCGCTCACGGTCGCACGTGCCGTACACCTGGAAACCGTTGAGCCCCACCGGGTTGTCGTTCGCCCTGCGGGTCGAGGTCAGCCGCACCCAGCGGGCGGTGACCGGGGCAGGCAGGGTGATCTTTGTGACGCCGCCGGCGCCCGACGTGGTCTGGTACGCGGTCTTCCAGATCTTGCCGTCGCAGGACACGTCGATCGTGAAGGCGGTCGCGGCGCTGGACAGGATCTCCGCACCGCTCGTGTTGCGCCAGGGGTCGCCGTCGGTCGACGGGACGAACGGCGGGTCGTCCTTGGTCGCCTCGAAGGTCAGGGTCAGTGACTCGATCCGGCAGGGTGCCTGCAGGTCGACGGTGATCCACTGCGGGTCGCCCTTGGCCGCACGCCACCCGGTGCCCCGCACGCCGACCTCGGCGACCCGGTCCACCGCGAACTCCGGAGGCGTGGCCGCGTAGTCGGTGGACGAGGCGGCCACCGGCCGGTAGAGCGCGAGATCCTCGGCCGTGGCATGGGCCGGTGGCGCGCCCGGCGCGCTGACCCGCCCCATCGGTACGCCGGCCAGCTTGAAGCCGGCGAGAAGCGTCCCGCCGGCCGAGATGAACCTGCGCCGAGACACGGGGGTTGGACGCTCCGCCATGGCCGACTGCTCCCATCGTTCGATGAACGCTCACTCCGTGTCCGGCGGCAGGATCGTCTCGTGCCGAGAGGGCGGCAGTGAGACCGCCCTCGGCCCGAATCGGAGGAAGACAACGTTGTCATCAGAGTGGAGCAAGGCGGGCTCAAGATCAAGACCACGTTTTCGGTGGCCGCACCGCCGGTCTCATCCCCGGCCGCGCACGAGGTGCCGCGGCCGGCTGATGAGCGTCCGTGCTGCGGCGGCCTGGCGCCGCGTGAGGCGGGCTCTGTGGTACCAGAGCCACAGGGCGCCCAGGGTGAGCCCGGCCGGCAGGGCGAAGGCGGCGACGGCCTTTCTCTCCGTTCCGAGATCACCGCGATCGACGTCCGCGAACGGCGCAGGAACGACCGCCGGACACGCGGCTCGCGACCGGGACCCCCTGGTCCCGGCCGCGACCTGGCGTGCGATCGATCAGGAACGCAGGAACGCCAGCAGTTCGGCGTTGAAGGTGTCGGCGTGGGTGACGTTGAGCCCGTGCGGAGCGTCCTTGACCACGACCAGCTTGCTGTTCTCGATCGCCTCGGCGGTGCGCTTCCCGCTGACCTCGAACGGCACGATGGCGTCGGCGTCGCCATGGATGACCAGGGTCGGGAAGGTGAACGCCTTCAGGTCCTCGCGGAAGTCGGTCTTGGAGAACGCCGTCGTGCAGTCCAGCGTGCCCTTCGGCGAAGCCGACGCCGCGATGGCCGCGTTGTAGGCCCGCTGCTGCTCGCTGACCAGGTCGGTACGGCCGTTCACCGAGAAGAAGTTCGTCACGAACCCGTCGAGGAACGCGATGCGGTCGGCGCGCAGACCGTCGTGGAAGCCCGTGACCGTGGCCTCGTCCGCTCCGCCCTCGGGGTTGTCCTCGGACTTGAGCAGGTACGGCGGGACGGCGGCGGCGAACACGGCTTTGGTGACGCGTCCGCTGTCGTACTTGCCGACGTAGCGGGCGACCTCCCCACCGCCCATCGAGAAGCCGACGAGCGTCACGCCGGTCAGGTTCAGGCGTTCGAGCAGGGTGTTCAGGTCGGCCGCGAACGTGTCGTAGTCATAACCGTCCCAGGGCTGGGAAGAGGCGCCGAATCCACGCCGGTCATAGCTGATGACCCGGTACCCGTCCCCGACCAGCGCGGGCACCTGCTTCTCCCACGACCGGCCGGACAGCGGCCAGCCGTGGATCAGCACCACCGGCGCTCCGGAACCATGGTCCTCGTAGTACAGCTCGATGGGGGAACCGTTCTCTTCCCCGACGGTGATGTACGGCATTGCACGAGTCCTCTCGGTTACGGGTCAGGTCGGGGAGTTCCCCTGCTCACTCCGTCGACTTGCCCGATATGGGTATGTCTGTCGTTAATCATCGCGGAGGCGCGATGATCCGGTCGTCCGTGGGCCGAAGGTTCAGAATTGATTGGCCGGATGCCTCACGTGCGCTACAGCACCGACAGGTCCACCGCGTTCCCCATCGCCGCATATCCCGCGTCGCCTGGGTGCAGGTGGTCGCCCGAGTCGTACGCCGGGCGCATGCGGTGCGGGTGGCGGGCGTCGCGGAGCACCGCGTCGAAGTCGATGACCGCGTCGAACGCGCCGCCGGTCCGGATCCAGGAGTTCACCGCCTGCCGGGTGCGCTCCTTCCGTGGCGTGTAACACCTGCAGCCCTCGAACGGCGTGAGCGTGCCGCCGATGACGCGCAGGCCGCGTGCGCGGGACCGGGCGGCGATCTCGGCGAGCCCCGCGGTGATCTTGGTGGGATCGAGCTGGTGCGGAGTCTGCTGGATGTCGTTGATCCCCTCCAGGACGATCACGGTGCGTACGCCCGGTCGCGAGAGGACGTCCCGTTCGAGGCGATGGAGCGCGGACGGACCGTACGCGCGGCCGTCCAGGAGGATGCGGTTGCCGCCGATCCCGGCGTTGAGCAGGCCGAACCTGCGCTGTGCCGGGCCGTGCAGCAGCCGTGCGGCGAGGACGTCGGTCCATCGGCGGTCGGCGTCGTCAGAGGACCGGTAGCCGTCGGTGATGGAGTCGCCGAGCGCCACGACCGAGCCCGGGGCCGCGGTCGCGCCGGCGACGTCCACGCCCGAGACGAAGCGCCAGACGACCGTAGGGTCCGGGAACGCGCTCGCGTCCACGGCGTTCGCCACGTCGGCACCGGCGGCGAAGAAGGAGTGCCGCATCGCGATCGGGTGATAGCTCGTCCGGATCCGGCGACCGGGCGTGTACGTGGTGACGAGGAGGTCATGGCGGGCGGGAACCGTGAGGAGGACGGGGTCGCTGACGGCCTCGGCGCCCGGCGCCACCGTGACCGCCGCCCTCCGGTGGAAGGCGACCTGGCGGAGGGTGCCGGGCGCCACCTGCGCGGTGCCGGCGACCGCGGGCAGCGCCACCGTCGTGTGACCCACGAGCAGGGGCGCGGTGCCGAAGACGTTCGAGAGCCGGACGCGTACGGCCGTGCCCCCGACGCTCGTGTGGACGACGTCGCGGATCGTGTTCAAGAAACGCGTCAAGGGACTGTCGCCGGACGCGCCCTGGCGCCTGTACGCGCTCGACCTGCACACGATGCGCGAGACGCCGCTGGCCGAGCAGCGCAGCATCGACGACCAGGTCGTCTGGTCCGACG
>DASQPY010000617.1:0-4462 GCA_035643735.1 Actinoallomurus sp.
GTCCCAGGCACCGGCGGCCGCCGCCCGCCTGCGCGGCACGACCGAGAAGATGTCCCGGACGCGCCAGTCGATCGCCCGCCACATGGTCGAGTCGCTCAAGGTGTCGGCCCAGCTCACCACGGTCGTCGAAGCCGACGTCACCAAGATCGCCCGGCTGCGCGACCAGGCCAAGGCCGACTTCCAGGCGCGGGAGGGCGTGAAGCTCAGCTTCCTGCCGTTCTTCGCCCTGGCCACGATCGAGGCGCTCAAGATCCATCCGAAGCTGAACGCCGTCATCAACTCCGAGACCAACGAGGTCACCTACCACGACGTCGAGAACCTCGGCTTCGCGGTGGACGCCGAAAAGGGTCTCATGGTGCCGGTGATCCACAATGCCGGACAGCTCAACCTGGGCGGCCTGGCGCAGCGGATCGCCGACCTCGCCGAGCGCACCCGTACCAACAAGGTGAGCCCGGACGAGGTGACGGGCGGCACGTTCACGCTGACCAACACCGGGAGCCGTGGCGCGCTGTTCGACACGCCGATCCTGAACCAGCCCCAGGTGGGCATGCTCGGGACCGGCACGGTCGTCAAGCGCCCCGCGGTGATCGAGGACGACCAGCTCGGCGAGGTCATCGCGGTGCGGTCGATCGTCTACCTCGCGCTGACCTACGATCACCGCCTGGTGGACGGCGCCGACGCCGCCCGGTTCCTCACCACGGTCAAGAACCGTCTTGAGGAAGGCAATTTCGAGTCCGAGCTGGGAATCTAGGCACCTACCGCCAGTACTCCCGCGGGCCCGGGCTAACTAGGGTGGCGATCGTGCAGATCGCCATCACCGGTTCGACCGGGCTCATCGGCAAGGCCCTCGTTCGCGCACTGCGCGACGAGGGCCTTACTGTCATCCGGCTCGTGCGCCGGCCGGCCACCGCCGAGGACGAGATCCGCTGGGATCCGTTCGGCGAGGTCGACTCCGCCTCGCTGGAGGGGGTGGACGCCGTCGTCCACCTCGCGGGAGCCGGCATCGGCGATCACCGCTGGACCGAGACGTACAAGCGTGAGGTCCGCGACAGCCGCGTCGAGGGTACCCGTACGCTCTCGCGCGCCCTGGCCCGTCTCGACCGGCGGCCCGCGGTGTTCGTGTCCGGCTCTGCGGTGGGCTTCTACGGCGACACAGGTGACCTCGCCGTCGACGAGTCGGCGGCGGCGGGCGAGGGGTTCCTCGCGGAGCTGTGCGCCGACTGGGAGGCCGCGGCGCAGCCGGCCGTGGACGCCGGGATCCGCGTCGTGCACCCGCGTACGGGCGTCGTGCTGTCGCGTGAGGGCGGGCTGCTCGCCAAGACGCTGCCGCTGTTCCGCTTCGGCCTGGGCGGCCGGCTCGGCAGCGGACGGCAGTGGATGAGCTGGATCAGCATCGCCGACCACGTCGCCGCGCTGCGCTTCCTGATCAATGACGGCCTCCAGGGCCCGGTCAACCTCACAGCGCCCGAGCCGGTGACCAACGCCGCCTTCACGGCCGCGGTCGGGCGGGCCCTGCACCGGCCGGCGCCGTTCATCGTGCCCGCGCCCGCTCTGCGGCTGGCGCTGGGTGAGTTCGCCGACGAGGGCGCCCTGGTCAGCCAGCGGGTCCTTCCGGACCGTCTGACCAAGGCCGGATTCACCTTCAGCCACCCGGACATCGACACCGCTCTGGCCGACGTTCTGCCCTGAAGCGTGGTGCCCTGTCACCACGAACTCGCAAGGAACCCGCCACTCTCCTGCGCGCCCACCCTCCGGCGCGTACGGTGACTGTGCGGACTACGCAGGGGGGAAATTCGTGGAAGGGGTTCCGGGCGCATGAGTACGAGCGTGAGCACCGCAGCGAGCGGAGTGGCCGGCCGAGGAACGCGGGCCTCCGCGGAGCGAGTGAGGAGCGGGAGCGAGCAATGAGCACCGACGGAAAACCGCACATCCTCGCGATCGGCGGCGGCAGCTTCATCCCGACCGACAGGTACGGCCTCACGCCGAGCCCGCTGCTGCGGTACGCGCTCGACCTCACCGGCCACGACCGGCCGCGTGTGTGCTTCGTCGCGACCGCGCTGGGCGACGGCAGCGAGCACATCGCGCGCTTCTACTCCGCGTTCTCACAGGTGGACGCGGAGCTCAGCCACCTGGCGCTGTTCCCGATGCCCAACCACGAGGACCCGGCGGCGCATCTGCTCGCCCAGGACCTGGTGTACGTCTCCGGTGGCAGCGTCGCCAACCTGCTGGCCCTGTGGCGCCTGCACGGTCTCGACGACGCGTTCGCCCAGGCATGGCGGTCCGGGGTCGTGCTGTGCGGGCAGAGCGCGGGCGCGCTGTGCTGGCACAGCGGCGGCAACACCGACTCGTTCGGCCCACAGCTGCGCCCGCTCACCGACGGACTGGGGCTGCTCCCCTACTCCTGTGGCGTGCACTACGACAGCGACGCACAGCGCCGGCCGCTGCTGCACCGTCTCGTCGCCGACGGGACGCTGCCCGCCGGGTACGCGGCGGACGAGGCCGTGGGCCTGCACTACGTCGGCATCGAGTTCGTCCAGGCCGTGAGCTACGTCGACGGCCGTGGCGCCTACGACGTCTCGCCGGACGGTGCGGGCGGGGTCAAGGAGACCCGCATCGAGCCTCGGCTGCTGGCATCGCTCTGAGGGTCGTACGCTTTGTCCGTGAGCGAGTCTGCAACCGTAGGGGCGATTCTCGAGCCGGCCGGCGCGAGCGACCTGGTGTTCATCCACGCCGGCTTCGGTGAGCACGCGGTCCCGTACGAAGAGGCATGGGAGCTGCAGCGCCGGCTGCACGAGCGCCGTGTCGCGGACGAGATCCCCGATGTCTGCCTGCTGCTGGAGCACCCGCCGGTCTACACCGCCGGCAAGCGCACCGAGCCACTGGACCGGCCGATCGGCGACCCCGGCGCCCCGGTGATCGACGTCGACCGCGGCGGCAAGATCACCTGGCACGGCCCGGGACAGCTCGTCGGTTATCCGATCGTGAAGCTCAAGGACCCGGTCGACGTCGTCGCCTACGTCCGCACGATCGAGGAGGCACTGATGGGCGCCTGCGCCGACCTCGGACTGGAGACCAAGCGGGTGGAGGGTCGCAGCGGCGTATGGGTGCCGGGAACGCCCGACCGCAAGGTCGGGGCCATCGGCATCCGGGTCTCACGCGGCGTGACGATGCACGGTTTTGAGATCAACTGCGACGCTGACCTGTCGTGGTTCGACCGGATCGTCCCGTGCGGCATCCGCGACGCGGGCGTGACGTCACTGACCGCGGAGCTGGGCCGGCCGGTCTCGGTGGCCGAGACGCTGGCACTGTCCGAGCAGCGGCTCGCCGAGGCGCTGGGCGCGACGAGCACCGCGCACCGCACGCTGCGGGCGATGCTGGGCCGTGATCCGGCGGATCAGCCCATCGCCTTGTAGATCGCCTGGCCCTCGTCGGCGGCGGCCTTGAAGAAGCCCGCGAGCCTTTCGTACGCCGTGCGCAGGTCACGGTCGCGTACGGCCTCGGTGGGCTTGTCGATCCATTCGTCCGCGCCCTGGACGCCGAGCTTGGCCATCTTCGCCGGGTCGTAACGACCGGCGATCTGCGCGAAGTCGGTGGCGGCGAGATGGTCCGCGGCCGGCTTCACCCGCTGAGGCGCCAGGTAGATGACGTCGACGCCGAGCTCTTCCGCGCCGTTCTCGGTCAGCAGCCGCCCCCCGCAGACGACGTCGGCGGCGGGATGCGGGCCGTCCCAGGGGTCACCCGTGATCAGGTAGTGGAGGCCCTGCCACGTGCCGGCGACGGCCAGCGCGGGGTGCCGGTCCCGCCAGCCCTGTTGTCCGAACACCGACCTGGCGACGGCGCCCGGATCGCCTCCGCCCTCGGCTTCCGGAAGCCTGAGGTACGTCATGGCAACTCGCAAGCCCGACCTCCCGTTATGCGCAGTTGTGCACGCGACATCCCAGTTACCTTAGAGAGATCGACAGCTACGTATGGTGAGAACGCGGTAAAAGACCGATCTCAACTTCCACCGGTTTGTCACGCACCATCGGGCGCATGAGAACCGGACGCCACAGGGCTATCGACTCAGTATCTCGGCAGACACTCCACCATGTCCGGCAGTTGCGCAAACTGAGCGGTCCCCCCACATACCCTGGCGCCGTGAGCGCCGTACTCGGAGGCCTCGAACGGTGACACGGGCCGCGTACGTCACCCGCCTGGGGCCGCCGTCACAGATCCGCTGGGGAGAACTGCCCGACGCCCCCGCCGGACCTGCGGACGTGGTCGTACGCGTCGAGGCCGTGGCGGCCGACCCGGTCGACACCCTCGTACGCTCCGGCCGGTACCCCACACCGACGCCGTTCCCGTTCGTCATCGGCCGTGACCTCGTCGGCGAGGTGGTGCACGCGGGGCCGGGCTTCGCGGCAGGGCAGCGGGTCTGGTGCAACAGCATGGGCCACGACGGGCGGCAGGGCTCGTTCGCCGA
>DASQPY010000618.1:0-11354 GCA_035643735.1 Actinoallomurus sp.
GATGGGGCCGGTCGGGCCTCCGTACGGCCCCGGCTGCGTGTTCCCGTAGCCCGGCTGACCGCCGTACGGGGCCGGCGGCGGCGCGCCGTAGGGCGTCCCGCCCCGCGCCTGTCCCTCGTTCGGCCACTGGTCACCGCCCGGCGCCGGAAAACCTGGTCCGCCGTCCTGTCCACCGTTCACCGTGTCCCGCCCCGAACTCCCCCGAGTTACCAATGTCGGGGAAAGAGTATCCGCCCTGGATCCGACGGAATGTCGCAAATGGGGTCCTAGACGGGCGAATTTCAGAGCCCGGGGAACGGCGGCTCTCCCGACTGCCAGTTCACGACGCGTACGGCCTTGCCGATCTCGACGCGGGGCACGCTCCCGGCCGACAGTACGCGCACGTCGCACGAGAGGCCCAGCTCGGCCGAAAGTGCCGCTCCGAGCTCGGCGTCCGCCTCCTCGCACGCCACGATCAGCCGTGGCATCGCGGCCCGGCGGTCGACGACCACCTGGTAGTGCGCCGAGGCGTGGCGCAGCACCACCGCCTCGATCTCCCGGGGGTAGACGTTCACCCCGCGGATGACGAGCATGTCGTCCCGGCGGCCCAACACCTTGCTCATCCGCACCAGCGTGCGGCCGCAGGCGCACGGAGCGTGCGAGAGCGAGGCGATGTCTCCGGTGCGGTACCGCAGCAGTGGCATCGCCTCACGCGGCGTGCTGAAGACCAGCTCGCCCGGCACCCCGTCCTGCACCGGCACGCCGTCGGGGTCCACCGCCTCGACCAGGAAATGGTCCTCGTTCACGTGCAGGCCGCTCCGTTCGAGGCATTCGGTGGCCACTCCTGGCCCGATGACCTCCGACAGGCCGTAGATGTCGAGCGCGGCCAGGCCGAGGAGGTCCTCGATCGTCGCGCGCAGTTCCTCCGACCAGGGTTCGGATCCGAACAGGCCCGCCTTGAGGTTCAGCTCGATCCCCGCGTCGCGCGCCGCCTCGCCGAGGCGTACGGCATAGGAGGGCGTGCAGGTCAGGATGTCGGGCCGCAGGTCGGCGAGCAGCCGAATCTGGCGTTCGGTCATGCCGCCGGACATCGGCACGACGGTGGCGCCGAGCGCGATCGCGCCCTGGTGGATGCCCAGGCCGCCGGTGAACAGGCCGTAGCCGTACGCGTTGTGCACGACGCTGTCCGGGCCGGCACCCGCGCACACGAGCGAGCGCGCGCACATCGCGGCCCACAGCTCCAGGTCCGCCCGGGTGTACGGGACGAGCGTGGGACGGCCGCGCGAGCCGCTGGAGCCGTGCACCGCCACGACGTCGCGCATCGGGACGGCGAGCATCCCGTACGGGTAGGAGTCCCAAAGATCCTGTTTGACGGTGAACGGCAGTTTCGCCAGGTCACCGAGGCCGACGTCCGCGCCGCCGGTCACGCCCGCCTCGCGGAGCCGCTCGCCCTGCACACCACCGGCCGCGACCAGCCGGTCGACCAGCGCGCGAAGCCGGTCCTGCTGCACCGCGGCGCGTTCGTCCCGCGACATCGTCTCCTCGGGCCCGGGCCCGTACGCCTCCGCCATAGATCGGAGTAGACCCCCACGCGACGGCGTGGCGCAAGGGGAACCCTGGTGGCGGTGAACTCGTCGGAAATAACATGCCGGACATGACGAGCAACACGCCTGACCGCTCACGCACCCGCTTTCCGGGGATCAGCTCCCGGGCCTACGAACATCCGGCGGACCGGTCGGCGCTCGTCGCCCTCCGGTCACTGTCGGGGTTCGACACCGTACTCAAGCGTCTGGCGGGTCTCTTCAGCGAGCGCGCGATCCGGCTGATGTTCCTCGGCGGGAGCGTCCGCGCGGGAGAGACGCAGTTCCGCAACATCAACGACATGGTCCGCGACAGCGCCTACATCCTCGACCTGCCCGAGGTGCCGGAGCTCTACGTCGTGCAGGACCCGGTCCCGGGCGCCATGGCGATCGGCACCGACCACCCGTTCATCGTGCTGAACACCGGCCTGATCGACCTGCTCGACGACGAGGAGCTGCGGTTCGTCGTGGCCCACGAGGTGGGGCACGTGCTGTCCGGTCACGCCGTCTACCGCACGATGGCGCTGATCCTTACGAGCCTCGGCGCGCGGCTGGCCTGGCTGCCGTTCGGCAACATCGCGATCTCCGCGATCCTCATGGGCCTCAACGAATGGCAGCGCAAGTCCGAGCTGTCCGCCGACCGGGCGGGCCTGCTCGCCGGGCAGGACGTCGAGGCGGGCAAGCGCGCGCTCATGAAGATGGCCGGTGGCGGCAGGCTCACCGAGATGGACGCCGAGGCGTTCCGCGAGCAGGCCCGCGAGTACGACGCGGCCGGCGACGTACGCGACGGGCTGCTGAAGTTCCTCAACCTGCTGACCCGCTCCCACCCGTACGCGGTGGTGCGGTTCGTCGAGCTCGAGCACTGGGCGACCGACGGCAGCTACCGGCGCATCCTCGCTGGCGACTACGAGCGCCGGGAGGACGACTCCAGCGCCTCGGTCTCCGATGAGGTCAAGAACGCCGCCAGGGCCTACCGCGACTCCTGGAACCGCAGCTCCGACCCGTTCATCGGCGTCGTGAAGGGCGCCGCCGAGGGTGCGGTCAACGTGGGCGAGAAGATCTTCTCCCGCTTCGGCCGCGGGGGCGACGGGGGCAACGACCGGCCCCGCGACGATGAGCGCCGCGACTCCTGAGGACGACCTGGCCGAGACGACGGACCACGACGTTCCGGCCGGAACCCGGAAAAACGCCCTGACGTTACCGTCGGGCCGCAGGTGTGTAAGGGGCCGGCCGGAGGGGGCGTGGGGGGGAGGGCGGCATCTTCGCCGCGGCGATCAAGGATCTCTTCAGGTTCGCCGACGCCGACGCCGCGCGCCTCGCGGCCAACGACGTGGGAAAGACCGCTTCGGAGGACCTCCTCCTGCGCGGCGGGCGTGAGACGGCGGAGACGGCGGCACGCGACGGGGAGAAGCGGGCGCTGGAGGCGGACGCCCGCACCACGACCAAGGATCCGATCGACGTGGCCTCCGGCGAGGTCATCCTCCGCCAGGTCGACGTGGAACTGGCCGGTGTGCTGCCGCTCGTCCTGGAGCGGACGCACCTGTCCTCCTATCGGTCTGGACGCTGGTTCGGGACCTCTTGGGCCTCCACCCTGGATCAGCACCTCGACGTCACGGCGGACGGGGTCTACTTCGCCTCGGCGGACGGAATGGTGCTGGCCTATCCGCCCGCGACGAACGTGGACGCGCGGCTGCTGCCGGCCGAGGGGCCGCGCAGGCCCCTGACACTGCACTCCGACGGGTCCTACCAGGTGGAGAACCCGCTGACCGGCCGGACACTGCATTTCCGGCGCGTGGTCTCCAGCCGCGAGCTGCCGCTCGCGGCCATCACGGACCACAACGGCAACCGGATCGACGTGGTCTACGACGAGGACGGAACGCCCACCGAGTTGCGGCATTCGGGCGGCTACCGCGTCGGTGTCGACACCGCGCGGGAACGCATCGTCGCGTTGCGGCTGCTGACCGGGCCGAGTGGCGGCGGACCATCCGCCCTGGGACCGGCCGGTGGAGTGGTGTTCGCGCGGTTCGGTCACGACGAGGCGGGTCATCTCACCGAGGTGACGAGGTCGTCCGGCCCGCCGTCGCGGTTCACCTACGACGCCCAGGGCCGGTTGACGGGCTGGGCGGACCGCAACGGGTTCTGGTACCGGTACGACTACGACGAGCGGGGCCGTGGGATCCGGGGATACGGCTCGCAAGAGTTCTTCAACACCGAGCTGGCATATTCCGAGCGAGTCACGGTGGTGACCGACTCTCTGGGCGGCGTCCTCGAACAGACCGACTTCACGTGGGACGGCGTCGTACTGCAGACGCACAGCGTCCGGGAGACGCCGTCCCGGTCACGCGTTCCCGCGCCTCGCACCACGACCTGGGACTACGAGCCCGGCACGTTCACACCGCTGACCCAGGTCGATCGGGTGCCGGCGCCCATGCCTCCCGAGAGACCGCCGGCCGGCGGCGCGGCGCAGGACTGGTACGACGAGCGGTTCTACGGCATCGTCACCGACCTGGTCGGAGCGCCGACCGAGATGGTGGACGCCGCGGGGAACATCGCCTGGCGGCACCGCCAGACCCTGTGGGGAATGGATGCCGCGCCGGGGCCGGGCAACGCCCATTGCCCGCTGCGTTTTCCCGGGCAGTATTTCGACGCGGAAAGCCGTCTTCACTACAATTTCCATCGCTACTACGACCCAGCACGGGCGCCTATGGAGCACCCGATCCACTCGGCCTCGCTCCGGCGCCGAACCCGCGCACCTATGTCGAGAACCCACTCCGCTGGACCGACCCTCTGGGCCTCGCGCCCTACGAGCCGCAGCGCGTCTATGACGATTCTGAGTACAACAAGCACGGCTCGACGTCGAGAAGCACCTCACACGGCGTGTCGAGCCCGGCACCCAAGGACGGCCAGGCCGCACTGGACCGCTCATTCGATCCGTCGCCCGACAATCCCGCCGTGTTCCGCCGGTACGGTGTCGACCACGGGAATCAGCAGATCGTCGTCCTCGATCGCCATCACTACATAACCGATAAACAGGACCATATAATCAAGGAGATCTACCACGGCCACGTGCCGGATCCGAAGACCATTCCTTCACAGATCACCACCCAGCTCAAACGCATGGGCATGATCGACAAGAAATTCAGGGTACTTCCGCCATGACCGGAGACAAACGGGGTTTCGACGACTACGCGTGGGAGTCCGGAGAAGGACTCCTGGGCGTAAGCGACCCGGCGGTCGTCGACGAGGCGCTCGATCGCGGCGAACGCTACGCCGGAATCGCCGTCACGGGTCTGGCCCTCAACAACGACGACCTTGCCGAGATTGCGCCACGGGTGGCGCGGGCGACCCGGTCCGGCGACCAGGAGACCCGGCGCATGGGGTTCGTCGCGCTGGGCCACAGCGTACGGCTGTTCGGAGAGCTCCCCCCGGCCCTGGACAAGGCACTCCACGACGCCAGGAACGAGCCTGCGGCCGCGACGGCGTTCAGTGACACGATCCAGTACATCCCCTTCGCCAGGCTACCGACCTGGCTCAAGAAGCGAGCCATGGCCGAATGGATCGGCTGGCATCTTTGGAAGCGCTGGAAGTAGAGCGCGCATCTCACCGTGGCGTCCTGACGGATCCCCACCGCCTACGGCGGCGCTCAGCCGCCCAGCAGGAAGTTGGCCGCCGTGTTCGTGATCGCGTTCTGGGTGAGCCGGCCGACCGCCAGTTCTTCCGGCCAGGCGAGTTCCCCGCCCGGCACGAGTGCCGAGCTGGCCAGTTCGGCGGCGGTGACGCCGCCGTCGATGAGCTTGGCCATCTTGTAGACCGCCAGTCCCACGGGCACGGCCGTTCCGGCGATCAAGGACGTGACCAAGGCACCCCTGTGATGATCAAGGAGATTGTTGACCGGCCCCTGGGGATGGTCGACCGCCTCCGTCATCGCGGTCCCGGCGTCCCCCTGAACGGCACCGGTGGCGCGCTGGCCGTGGGTTTTGGCGTCCGTGACCGCCGGTTGCACGTTGTTCGCGTGTGACCGGTAGACGGTACCCACGGCGTGCGCCGTGTCCTCGTTGGCGTTCGTCCAGCCGGCTCCCCCGGCCAGACCCATGAGGTTGAACAGCTTGGCCAGCCAGCCTGGAAGCTGAATCGCCATTGGTCATGCCACCTTTCCGACCGGCTCAGACCGGCCCGGCCGACGCGGAAAGGCCGGTGTTCGCGTCCTCCGCGTCGGTCATGTTGCCGGCCATCGCCTGCATCGCCGTTCCGTGACTGTGCAACGCGTCGAGGTTCTGCCGGCCGGTGGACATCATCAGCTGATGGACGGCCGTGAAGCACGCGCCGAGCAGGCTACCGATCAGGTCGTTCGGGTCCTTGTCGGGATTCCACCACTCACCGTAACCGTCGATCTGCGACTGGCAGGCGTTCAGATGAGTCTGCGCGTCTCCGTGCGCGGTCACGATCCCGTTGCCGGACTGCTTCAGCTGTTCTCGGTCGTAGGTGATCTGCCGCTCGTCACCCATGTCCACTCCCCCTTACCGCTGCGGCTCGATGCCGCCGATCACATCGCCCAACGCCCGGTAGTAGGACTCCAGCCGGGCGAGGTTCCGTTCCCGCAACTGGCCGAGCTGTCTTTTCAGTACTTCCGGGTCGATCTCGGCCTCGGCTCGCCGCTCCCGTGTCCTCGCGGCCAGATCGTCCAGTGCCGCGTTCACCGCCGTCACGACGTCCCGCTCGAGCTCCACGGTCCCGCGCATCGCGCGCGCGTCGAGCTTCAGCCGGTCCAGCCGGCCGTCGGAGACGCACACCGCGCGTACCGAGCCCCGCGGGGCCTCGCCCGTACCGGTCAGCTCTTCATCGTCGGCGTCACGGCCGCCGTCGACCTTGTGCAGCACCTCGGTGAGGTCACCGATCAGGTCGTCGAACTCCATGGTCGGCAGGTCCGCGACCACGATGCCGGACCTGCGCAACTCCGCCACCGTCTCCGCGGCGTCCGTCATGTTCCGGCGCATGTCACGCTCGAACTGCTCGCTGGCCTTCTGCAAGTCGGTGGCGATCTCACGCAGATCGAAGTCGGGGACTTCACCCGACTCGCGCACGTGCGCTCGGAAGTCGGTGAGTGCCGCGTTCACGGCTTCGATGAGGTGCGCACTCATGTCATCCGGCGAAGACCGGAGCGACCTCGGCTCCACGCGCACCGTCTCCAGCCGCTCGTCGGTCACGGTCACCCGGACCCGACCTTCGTCGGCGTCCCCGACGCCACGAACCCCGCTGGAGCCTGGGCCCACGCCCGTCCCCGTCCGCTGCGACATAGCGCCTGATCGCACGACCAAATCACGATATACACGAGTAACGCGAAGTAACTTCGATGCTCCTCGTGCCGCCAGGGCTTATCGGCCCATGACATGAGGTAACGAATCACGCGGGCAATGGAGGTCATCGACCCCTCCGGGGTTCGCGCGTAACCTGTGGTTCACTTGTTGAACGCGGCGACCGCGCTGGGAGTTATCGATGACGACGCCAGGCTCACAGACGTCGCTCCGAGAGGCCAACCAGCGGCGCGTGATCCAGGCCGTGCGCGACTCCGGGGCGCCGACTCAGGCCGACATCGCCCGCAGCACCGGGCTCTCACGTGCGACCGTGTCCAACATCGTCCGCGAGCTGGAAGCCGACGGCCTGCTCCTGGTCACCCCGACGTCCGCCGGTGGCCGCCGGGCGCGCGCGGTCTCACTCGCGCCCGGTGCCGGGCTCGCCGTGGGCGTCGACTTCGGCCATTCCCATCTGCGCGTGGCCGTCGGCAACCTCGCGCGTGAGGTCCTCGGCGAGCAGGTCATGCCACTCGACGTGGGGGCCTCGGCCGCCGACGGCCTGGGGGCGGCCGAGCGCGTCATGGACGGGCTGCTGGCCGCCGCGGGCGCGGCCCGCGAGGACGTCATCGGGATCGGCCTGGGCGTGCCCGGCCCGGTCGACAAGGTCACCGGCACGCTCGGGTCGAGCACGATCCTGCCGGGCTGGGCCGGGATCCACGCCGCCGACGAGGCGACGCGCCGTCTCGGCCGACCGGTCCACGTCGACAACGACGCGAACCTCGGCGCGCTCGCCGAGGTGATCTGGGGTGCGGCGCGCGGCCATCCCGACGCGGCGTACATCAAGATCAGCTCCGGTGTGGGGGCCGGGATCGTCATCGGCGGCCGGGTCTACCACGGTCCCGGCGGCACGGCGGGTGAGATCGGGCACCTCACGCTGAACGAGAGCGGGCCGATGTGCCGGTGCGGCAACCGCGGCTGCCTGGAGACGTTCGCCGGCGGCCGCTATCTGGCCGACCTGCTGCGGCCCGCCCACGGCGACGGACTGACCACCGCGCGCATCGTCGAGCTGGCCCTCGCCGGCGACGCGCCCTGCCGCCGTGCGGTCAGCGACGCGGGCCGCTATGTCGGCGCCGGCGTGGCGAGCCTGTGCAACCTGCTCAACCCGACGCGGGTCGTGGTCGGCGGTGACCTCGGGCGGGCCGGAGACCTCCTGCTGGAACCGATGGCGGAGGCCATGGGACGGTCGGCCATCGCCAGTGCCGCCTCGCTGGTCGAGATCGTGCCCGGCGTCCTGGGCGATCGCGCCGAGGTCCTCGGCGCGCTGGCGCTCGTCCTGCAGGCGTGGGAAATTGTTTAGTTCTTGAACGCTACTGGCACGTTTCGGCCAGATTACGTTCACCTATTGATTTGATCTTCAGGTCGGTCTTTGATCACAGCACCTCTCTTCACTCCTTGATCCCCGCCTGGAGACACGCGTCATGAGACTGAGGTCCAGGGCCGCCCATATCGGGCTCGCCGCAACGATCACATTGTCCGGCCTGGCGTTGAGCGCGACCGGCGCCAGCGCGCAGGCCGGTTACCAGGATTCGCACGCATCGATCCCCGCACGGGTGTCCGACCTCCTCAAGCGCATGACGCTCGAGGAGAAGGTCGGGCAGATGACCCAGCCCGCGGTGATCAACATGCAGGGTGACTGCCAGTGGGCCGGCGGTGCGCTGGTCGAGTCCTGCATGCAGCACATCCTCGGGGACCTGAAGGCCGGCTCGGTCCTGTCCGGCGGCGGCGAGACGCCTCCGCAGAACACGCCCAAAAACTGGGCCGACATGGTCAACACGGTCCAGAAGTACGCGATCGACCACTCGCGGCTGCACATCCCGATCGTGTACGGCGTCGACGCCGTGCACGGCCACAACAACGTGCTCGGGGCGACGAAGTTCCCCCAGCAGGTCGGCGTCGGCGCGACCTGGGACCCGCAGCTGTCCGAGGCCATGGGCGAGTCCACCGCCCGCGCGGTGAAGGCGACCGGGCCGCAGTGGGACTTCGCGCCGGTCGAGGACATCTCGCGGGACACCCGCTGGGGCCGCTACTACGAGACCTACTCCGAGGACCCGTACCTCGCGGGCTCGCTGGGTGCCGCCAACGTCCAGGGTCTGCAGAAGACCGGCCAGGTCGCCGCGACGGTCAAGCACTTCATCGGTTACTCCGCTCCGTTCTCGGGCCATGACCGCACCGAGGCGCACCTCGACCCGCGGTACATCCAGGACACGTTCCTGCCGGCGTACAAGGCGGCGGTCGACGCGGGCGCGCTGACCCTCATGGCCAACTCCGGCTCGGTCAACGGCATCCCCGCGCACGCCTCGCACTACCTGCTCACCGACCTGCTGCGCAGGCAGTGGGGCTTCAAGGGCGTCGTGGTCAGCGACTGGAACGACGTGCAGAGCCTGCAGACCGCCTACCACCTGAGCGACACGTACGCGGGCGCGGCGGCCATCGCGGTCAACGCGGGCGTGGACATGGCGATGCTGCCGCCGGGCAGCGTCGACGACTACGTCAGCGGGCTGATCGCCGACGTCAAGAACCACAAGGTCTCCAAGTCGCGCATCGACGAGGCCGTCTCGCGGATCCTGACGCTGAAGTTCAAGCTCGGCCTGTTCGAGCACCCGTACGTGGACGCCTCCAAGGCCGACGGCATCGCGCTCGGTGCCGACAAGGACCTCGCGGTCAAGGCGGCCACCGAGTCCCAGACGCTGCTGAAGAACGACGGCAACGCGCTGCCCCTGTCCACCGGCCTCGGCAAGGTGGTCGTGACCGGCCCCAGCGCCGACTCGATCCCCAACCAGGACGGCGGCTGGACCATCGGCTGGCAGGGCATCCCGGACGGCGTCAACGACCCGGGCGTCACGATCTACCAGGGCATCAAGAACCTCATCGGTGACCACGCCAAGCTGGTCACGGACGCCGGTGACGCGGTCGACCAGACCAAGGGCGCGGACGCGGCCATCGTCGTCGTCGGGGAAAAGCCCGGCGCCGAGGGCACCAGCGACAACGAGACACCTGAGCTGGCCGCCGACCAGCAGAAGCTGGTCGATGACCTTCAGGCCACCGGCAAACCGGTGATCGTGGTGGTCGTGGCCGGCCGGCCGCTCGCCCTCGGGAGCGCCGCCGACGCCAAGCAGCTGCTGATGTCGTGGCTGCCGGGCAGCGAGGGCGGCACGGCCGTGGCGAACGTCCTGTTCGGCAAGGCGAACCCCAGTGCCCGCCTGCCGGTCTCGTGGCCGAAGACCGCCGGTGACGAGCCGATGTTCTACCAGCAGCTCCCGGGCACCAACTCCGGGCCGAGTTCCTCCTACGACCCGCTGTTCGCCTTCGGCGCGGGCCTGTCGTACACCTCCTACGCGGTGAACGACATCTCCGTCTCGGGCGGCAGCACGGTGAAGGTGTCGGTGAAGGTCGCCAACACCGGCGCCAAGGACGGCGACATGGTCGTGCCGGTCTTCGCCCAGCAGCCGGTCGGCCGGATCGTCGCACCCCCGAACCGGCTCGTCGCCTACACCCGCGTGTCGCTCAAGGCGGGCCAGTCCACGACCGTCTCGCTGTCCTTCTCCGTGTCGCGCCTGGCCGTGACCCAGGGCGACATCAACGGGTCGTCCACCAGGTCGGTCATCCCCGGCCTCTACAAGATCGTCGCCGGTGGCAAGTCCGCGGACCTGAACGTCCACTGACCGGCGCTCGACCAACCGGCCCTCCGCCGGGAGAGGCGGTTGCCCCGACGGGTGGTATCCCACCCGTCGGGGCGACCCGCCCGCCCCTTCCGGCAGCGAGGGCCTTGCTCATTCGGGACGGTGGCGGCCCCAGGCTCGGTCACCCAGCAGGGCCAAGGCCGCCGGGAGGAGAACGCCGCGCTCGACGGTGGCATCGATCAGGATGGCCACCGAGAGCCCGACGCGCATCATCTTGTACTCGATCGCGGTCAGGACGACGAAGACGCTGAACGCGGCGGTCATGATGACCGCCGCGCTGGTGACCACGCCTGCGCCGCTGCCGATACCGATACCGCCGACGATCGCGTCCCTGGGGGCGGCCCCGCCCGACCGGCGTTCGCGGATCCGGCTGAGGATGAAGATGTGGTAGTCCATGCTCAGGCCGAACAGGATGACGAACATGAACACCGGTGGCCGGTCGACGATGCCACCGTGGGAGGTGAAGCCGAGCAGCGAGCGCATCTTGGCTCGCACAATGGCGGTGACCTGCCAGCTGGTCACGGTGATCGCCGTGAAGATTCCGGCCGCTCTAGATCCGGCCGTCGCGCGGCAGGCCGAAGATCCGCAGGGCAACCCCCTCTTGGTGGGTCAGGCCCTAGACACCCCTCAGGTGCCCCTCGCCTGTGACGACGTACTTGGTGGAGGTCAGTTCGGGCAGGCCCATCGGGCCGCGGGCGTGGAGTTTCTGGGTCGAGATGCCGATCTCCGCGCCGAAGCCGAACTCCTCGCCGTCGGTGAACCTC
>DASQPY010000619.1:0-9562 GCA_035643735.1 Actinoallomurus sp.
TGGCGCCACTGGGGGTCCTCGAAGAACGGGTCCGGGGGTTCGTACAGCGTGTTGGCGTACACCAGCGATCCTCCGCCGACGCCCGCCCCGGCGAGGATGAGGACCCGCGAGCCCTTCTCGCCGCGCAGCAGGTGGATGCGCTGGATGCCGGTCATGCCCAGACCCGGTGCCCACAGGTACCTACGGGTGCGCCAGGAGGTCTTCGGCAGCTCCCGGTGGCGTTCGCCCGGCTCGCCGTCCGGGTCGTCGAACCGGCGCCCGGCCTCGACCACGGCGACCCGGTACCCCTTCTCGGTGAGGCGCAGCGCGGTGACACTGCCGCCGAACCCGGAGCCGACCACGACGACGTCGTAGTCCGTACCGGTGCTGACCATGATTCCTCCCAGCCGACCCCTACCTGAAACGAAGGCGCTTCATGGTCTTCAGCGCGCGGCTGAGCATGGCCGCGTACCTGCCGTACGACATGTTCCCCGCCGGTTCGAACCCGAGCCAGCGCTGGCTGGCGACCGTCTGGGCCTCCGTGTACTTCAGCAGGCCCTCCGATCCGTGCCGCCGGCCGACGCCGGAGTTCTTCATCCCGCCCATGGGCGCGTCATAGGAAGCGTACGTGGCGCCGTAGCCCTCGTTGATGTTGACCGAGCCGGCCTTGATCCGCGCGGCGATGCGCTTGCCGCGGCCGACGTCACCGGTCCAGACGCTGGCGTTCAGCCCGTAGTCGGTGTCGTTGGCGAGTTCGACGGCCTCGTCGTCACCGGAGAACCGGTACAGCGACACTACCGGCCCGAACGTCTCCGACCGGCACAGCTCCATGTCCTCACCGACGTCCGTGAGCACGGTGGGCTCGTAGAAGTACGGGCCGGTGTCGGGACGCGGCTTCCCTCCGGCGAGGACCGTGGCGCCCTTCTCGACCGCCTCCTCGACGTGCCGGGTGACGGTGTCGAGCTGGCGCTGTGAGGTCAGCGACCCCATGTCGGCGTCGTAACCGTCGCCGAGGTGCATGTCGCGGACACGCTGGGCGAAACGCTCGGCGAAGCGGTCGAAGATCTTGTCGTGGACGTACATGCGCTCGATCGAGATGCACAGCTGCCCGGCGTTGGCGAAGCACGCACGGATCGCGCCCTTGGCGGCGCTCTCGACGTCCGCGTCGTCCAGCACGATCATCGGGTTCTTGCCGCCGAGCTCCAGCGAGTAGCCGATCAGCCGGCCGGCCGCCTTCTCCGCGATCGCCCGTCCACCCCGGGTGGAGCCGGTGAACGACAGGTAGTCCGCCGCGCCGATCAGTGAGTCGCCGATCTCCGCGGGATCGCCGATCACGACCTGCCAGATGTCGGCCGGCATGCCGCACTCGACCAGCAGGTCGATCGACCACAGCGTGGACAACGACGTCTGGGTGTCCGGCTTGTGCACGATCGTGTTGCCCGCGAGCAGCGCCGGTACGGCGTCGGGGACGCTCAGCGCCAGCGGGTAGTTCCACGGCGAGATCAACCCGACGACGCCCTTGGGCTGGCGGAGCTCGACCGTGCGCGTCGCGAGCGGCATGCTCCCCTGCCGGCGCTGCGGCCGCAGCAGCTTCGGCGCCTGGCGCGCGTAGTAGAGCGTGCCGGCGGCCGCGTCCATGACCTCCTCGAACGCGTGCCGGCGCGCCTTGCCCGTCTCCAGCTGGACGATGTCGAGGATCTCCTCCCGCCGGTCCAGGACGGCGTCGTGGAAGCGGAGGAACGGCGCGGCGCGCTCGGCGGGCGAAAGGGCCGCCCAGGCATGCTGTGCGACACGGGCGCGCTCGAACGCGGTTCCAACGTCCTCGGGGCCGGAGAGGGGAAGATCGACGAGTGGCGCTCCGGTGAACGGCGTCGTGGTCGTGGTGGTCACTCCGCTGGACACCACCCGCTCGGTCAGCCGGTCGAGACCGGAGGGTACGGCTGGTCCGGTCACGCTTCCGGAGGCGGGTGTCGGCAGGGGCGTCTTGTCCGACGCTTCGGCCGACGACGCGGTGGTTGGACTCATGGGACGCAAGCCTAGAACCAGATTCGGTTTCTGACCACCGAACCGAAATCGAGACGCCCGTTTTGCGAAGTCGGACACACCTCAAACATCATTTCGGCTGGCTCAAGCAGGCCCTTAGGGTCACTCAAGTTTCGTTTCTACTGGTGCACATTGAGAAAACCTTGTATTCCGGTGTTGAAGGGGTGACCGGTCGACGACGGAAGGGCAAGGATGATCTCCGACTCGGAGGAATGCGCCGTCCCAGAGGAAGACAGACGGACGCCTCGTCAGGAGAAACGCGCCCAGACCCGGGCAGCGCTCCTGGACGCCGCGGAGCGGCTGTGGGCCGAGCACGGCATCCGGGGAGCATCACTCGACGAGATCGCCGCTCAGGCCGGGATGACCAAAGGCGCGGTCTATTCCAACTTCGCGGGCAAGACCGATCTGATCCTCGCGCTGCTCGACCGCTACACGCAGCTCGAGTTCGGGCACCGGACGTCCTCGACGCTGCGCGACACCGGCCGCGCGCCCGCGGACCGCTGCGCCGACGCCGGCCGGCACTACGCCAGCCGGCTGTCCGCAGAGGAGACGCGGATGAAGGCGCTGCTGCTGATGGAGTTGTGGCTCTTCGGCATGCGCGACTTCTCGGCCGGCTGGCGCATCGCCGACTGGTACCAGAACCACCGCGAGGGACTTGCCGCAGGGCTCGAGACCGACGGCGGCGGCGACCTGTCGCCGGAGGACCGGGCCTCGCTGGCCATGGCGATCGAGTTCGGGCTGGCGCTCCAGCACCTGCTCGACCCCGACCGCGTACCGGCGGAGCTGTACGGCTCCGGCATGAGCCTCGTCCTCGGGCCGGTGCTGCCCTAGGGATATCCGGCGGACGCCCCCTGGGGGCTATTCGCCGCTGTGGCTGGCGTCGCCGGGGTCCTCCGGCTCGAGTGCGGCTCGCGGGAGCGAGTTCGGGTCGGTGGGTTTCACGGCGTGGCCGTGGCAGAAGACCGCGGCGAAGTTGCTGGCGTACTTCGCCTCCAGCACCGGGTCCGCGACAGTGATCATCGCCTCGTCGTGCCCGTGGAAGCCGACGGTCGTGTAGTTGTTGCTGCCGGCGAAGACCACCTTCTGCGGCTTGCCCTGGTACTCACCATCGATCAGCAGGTACTTCGAGTGCGCGTACGTGGTCGGGCCGCCCTCGGTCAGGTAGCGGGTCTCGGGGTTGCCGTGCCCGCCGCCCTTCTTGGTGAGGGCGTGGATGGCGACCGGACCGACGATGTCGAAGACCACCTGTACCCGGCAACCGGCGTCGTCCAGCTTCCACAGCCGCCGCGCGATCGGTCCCCAGGTGAAGTGCCCGAGGCTGAGCTTGATCTGGGTGCCGCCGGCGCAGGAGACCTGGTCGAGCGCCTGGCTGATCGGATCACCCGTCGACCAGGGGAAAAAGTCCAGCCGGTACTTCCCGGTCTGCACGGTGCGGTGGTAGTTCGCGGTGTGGTGCTGGGCGGCCAGGTCGCGGAAGTAGGCGAGGTACGCCGCGTAGACGGCGGGGTCCTGGAGGACCAGCGCGTCGTTCCACTGGAGGTCGCGGGCGCCGTCCGTGGCGTTCGCGGAGGTCTGCACGACCATGTTCCGCGCTCCCCGCGTGGTGGAGAACAGAAAGAACTTGTTGTGGTTGAACTCCGGCCCGATGCAGCCGCGGTCCTCACCGCACACGACCACCCAGGAGGACTTCCCGGTGTCGCCACCCAGACCCTGCCGCAGTCGCTTGTAGGCGGCGAAGGACCGGGACTCATAATCCAGCACGACGTGCACGCTCACCTTGCGCCTGGCCGCCGCGACGAGCTGGGCGGCCGTGTCCATGCTGGAGAAGTGGTACATCGCGATCGCGATCCGGCCGCCCTTGGGGGTTCCGGTGACCAGGCCGGCGATACGTGCGGAGATCGCGTCCCGCTTCGCGCTGCCGCTGACCGGGGAGTTGAAGATCGGCCCCGTCTGCGGGGCACCTTCGGCACCGGCGCCCCTCGCCAGGCCGCCCGCGCCCAGCAGACAGACCATGAGCACGCCCACGGCGGCGGGCAAGGACTTCCGCACATGCACTCCTGAACCGGACACGGAGCTACAAAACACTCAGATGAGCACTGAAGTGCGGAAAGCGTACAGGAGCCACAGACGGGCAGAACAGTCTCAAACGGTCAAAAATTTTCCCTTAACCCGCAGGTCAGGGCGCTGAGATCAACTCACCTGGTTGTCAGGCGTCATGGTCGGGACGATGTCGGGAACGCCGCGACGGGTCGCGTCGGCCTCCTGGTCGCCCTCCTGCTCCTGCGAGATGCGCTCGACCTCGACGCGCTTTTCGTAGTACTCGATCTCCCGCTCGGTCTGCTCCTTCGACCAGCCCAGCTCGGGCGCCAGGAGCTCGGCGGCCTCGCGGGCGACGCCGATGCCGCGGTCCCACGTCTCGATCGAGATACGGGTACGCCGGGCCAGCACGTCGTTCACGTGACGGGCGCCCTCGTGGGTTGCGGCGTAAACGATCTCGGCCCGCAGGTAGTCGTCGGCACCCTCGATCGGACGGCCCAGGTCGGGCCGCTCCTTGATCAGGGCGAGCAGGTCCTCGGCCAGCGTGCCGTACCTGCCCAGCAGGTGCTCGATGCGCGCGACATGCAGGCCGGACACCTCCGACAGCCGGTGACGGGAGTTCCACAGCGCCTGGAAGCCGTCGCCGCCGACGAGGGCGATCTGGTCCGTGCAGGAGCCGGGCACCTTGCCGTCCAGCCCGTGCGCGACCGCGTCCACGGCGTCCTTGGCCATCACGCGGTAGGTGGTGTACTTGCCGCCCGCGACCACCACCAGCCCCGGGACCGGGTGGGCGACGACGTGCTCACGGGACAGCTTGGAGGTCTCGTCGGACTCACCGGACAGCAGCGGCCGCAGGCCCGCGTAGACGCCCTCGACGTCATCGTGGGTGAGCGGCACGTTGAGCACGGCGTTGACGTGCTCGAGCACGTAGTCGATGTCGGCCTTGGAGGCCGCCGGGTGGACCTTGTCCAGCTCCCAGGGCGTGTCGGTGGTGCCGATGATCCAGTGACGGCCCCACGGGATCACGAAGAGCACCGACTTCTCCGTGCGCAGGATGATGCCGCTTGCCGAGTGGATGCGGTCCTTGGGCACGACGAGGTGCACGCCCTTGGAGGCGCGCACGTGGATCTGCCCGCGCCCGCCGACCAGCTCCTGGATGTCGTCGGTCCAGACCCCCGTGGCGTTGACGACCTGCTTGGCGCGTACCTCGGTCTCGCTCTCGGACTCCAGGTCGCGGATGCGGACGCCGGTGACCCGCTCGCCCTCGCGCAAAAAGCCCACCGCCTGCGTACGCGAGGCGATCTGGGTGCCGTACTCCGCGGCCGTACGCAGCAGCATCGTGACGTAACGGGCGTCGTCCACCTGGGCGTCCCAGTACTGGATGGCGCCCACGAACGAGTCGCGCTTGAGCGAGGGCGCTACCCGGAGCGCCTTCGCACGGCTCAGGTGCCGGTGGTGGGGGACGCCGCGCGCGGTGCCCATCGACAGGGAAAGGCCGTCGTAGAGGGCGACGCCGGCGCCGATGTAGGCGCGTTCCCAGATGCGGTGGGTCATCGGGAACAGGAACGGCACCGGGCGTACGAGGTGGGGTGCGATGCGGCCCAGCAGCAGACCGCGCTCGGTGAGCGCCTCCCTGACCAACTCGAAGTCGCGCTGTTCGAGGTAGCGCAGGCCACCGTGGATCAGCTTGGAGGAACGCGAGGACGTGCCCGAGGCGAAGTCGCGCGCCTCGATGAGCGCGACGCTCAGCCCGCGCGTGGCCGCGTCCAGCGCCACGCCCGCGCCGACGATGCCGCCGCCGACCACGAGGACGTCGAACTCCTCGGTGCCCATGCGTTCGAGCGCGGTCTCCCGTTCGGCCGGGCCGAGACGGGAGGTGCCGAGCCCGTTCGCCGAATGCTCAATCGCCATTGCGCGCTCCCTAGCGTCGTCTGCATGGACCACGCTATGTCGCGGTCACTGGAGTAACAACGGGGGGCGGGTGCGCTTGTGGATAACCATGTGAGATATCGGTCACGGCTCTGACCAGGCGATTTGACCGACGGCAGCGAAGGCTCCGTCAGTGGGGTGCGACCACGACCTGCACGCGCTGGAATTCCTTCAAGTCGGAATATCCGGCCGTGGCCATCGCGCGGCGGAGGGCCCCGATGAGGTTCATCGAGCCATCGGCGACGTTGGACGGACCGTACAGGATCTGCTCGAGCGTGCCGATCGAGCCGACCTCGAGCCGCGCCCCGCGCGGAAGCTCCTCGTGGTGGGCCTCGCTGCCCCAGTGGAATCCGCGCCCCGGCGCCTCCGCGGCGCGGGCGAACGGCGAGCCGACCATGACCGCGTCGGCGCCGACCGCCAGGGCCTTGGCGATGTCGCCGGACTGCCGCATGCCGCCGTCGGCGATCACGTGGACGTAGCGCCCGCCGGACTCGTCGAGGTAGTCGCGCCGGGCCGCCGCGACGTCGGAGACCGCGGTGGCCATCGGCACCGCGACGCCGAGCACCGTGCGGGTCGTGTGCCCGGAGCCGCCACCGAAGCCGACGAGCACGCCCGCCGCGCCGGTGCGCATGAGGTGCAGGGCGGCCGTGTAGGTGGCGCAGCCGCCGACGATCACCGGCACGTCGAGGTCGTAGATGAACTGCTTGAGGTTGAGGGGCTCGGAACGGCCGGAGACGTGCTCGGCGCTGACCGTGGTGCCCCGGATGACGAACAGGTCGACCCCGGCGTCGATGACCGCCTTGTGGTACTGCGCGGTGCGCTGCGGCGACAGGCGCGCGGCCACGGTCACGCCCGCGTCCCGGATCTCCTTGATGCGCCGCCCGATCAGGTCTTCCTTGATCGGCTCGGCGTACAGCTCCTGCAGCCGCCGGGTCGCGGTGCCGTCCTCGAGCGAGGTGATCTCGGCCAGCAGCGGCTCGGGACTCTCGTAGCGGGTCCAGAGCCCTTCGAGGTCGAGCGCGGCCAGCCCCCCGAGCTTGCCGATCGCGATCGCCAGGTCGGGGCTGACCACGCTGTCCATCGGGGCGACGACCAGCGGCATCTCGAACCGGTACGCGTCGATCTGCCAGGCGACGCTGACCTCTTCCGGGTCGCGGGTGCGACGCGAGGGCACGATGCCGATCTCATCCAGCTCGTACGCCCGCCGGCCGCTCTTGCCACGCCCGATCTCTACCTCGGCCATCTGCGTCCTCTCCGCTTCCAGG
Source organism: Actinoallomurus sp. (assembly GCA_035643735.1). Taxonomy (GTDB): domain Bacteria; phylum Actinomycetota; class Actinomycetes; order Streptosporangiales; family Streptosporangiaceae; genus Actinoallomurus. The sequence goes on from DASQPY010000619.1 coordinate 7,254, forward strand.
GCTCAGCCGCCGTGATCATACGGGGTGCCCGGTCTCTCAGCGGACCTGGTAGTTGGGAGCCTCGACGGTCATCTGGATGTCGTGCGGGTGACTTTCCCGCAGTCCGGCCCCGGTGATCGGCATCAGAACCGCGTCGTTCTGCAGGTCCTCGATCGTACGTGAGCCGGTGTACCACATCGCCTGGCGGAGCCCGCCGACGAGCTGGTGCGCCACGGCCGCGATCGGGCCGCGGTAGGGCACCTGACCCTCGATGCCCTCGGGGATGAGCTTGTCCTCGCTGGCGACGCCGTCCTGGGAGTAGCGGTCCTTGCTGTACGAGCCGCCACGCTCACGGTTCTTCATCGCGCCGAGCGAGCCCATGCCGCGGTAGGTCTTGTACTGCTTGCCGTTGATGAAGATCAGCTCGCCGGGGCTCTCCTCGCAGCCGGCCAGCAGCGAGCCCAGCATGACGGTGTCGGCGCCGGCCGCGATCGCCTTGGCGATGTCGCCGGAGTACTGCAGGCCGCCGTCGCCGATCACCGGCACTCCGGCCGGACGGCAGGCAAGGGCGGCCTCGTAGATCGCGGTCACCTGGGGCGCCCCGACTCCGGCCACCACGCGCGTCGTACAGATGGATCCGGGGCCCACGCCGACCTTGACCGCGTCGGCACCGGCGTCGACCAGCGCCTGCGCGCCCGCGCGCGTGGCGATGTTGCCCGCGATGATGTCGGCGCGGGTGTTGGCCTTGAGCTTGGCCACCATGTCGAGCATGCCGCGCGAATGACCGTGCGCGGTGTCCACGACGATGACGTCGACCCCGGCCTCGACCAGCGCACGCGCGCGCAGCTCGGCCTCCTCGCCGACCCCCACACCGGCGCCGACCACGAGCCGGCCGGCGGCGTCCTTGGTGGCGCCGGGGTACTGCTCGCTCTTGGTGAAGTCCTTGACGGTGATCAGCCCGCGCAGCCGGTCGCCCTTGTCGACCAAGGGAAGCTTTTCCACCTTGTGGGCCCGCAGCCGCGCGAACGCCTCCTCGCGGGAGACCCCGACCGGCGCCGTGACCAGCGGCATCGGCGTCATCACCTCGCGTACGGGGCGGGAGGCGTCGGTCTCGAAGCGCATGTCGCGGTTGGTGACGATGCCGACGAGCACGCCCTCGGTGTCGGTCACCGGCACCCCGGAGATCCGGTAGTGCGCGCACAGCCGCTCGACGTCGGCGAGCGTGTCCTCGGGCGAGCACGTGACCGGGTCGGTGACCATCCCCGCCTCGGACCGCTTGACCAGGTCGGCCTGGAGCGCCTGCTCCTCGATCGGCAGGTTGCGGTGCAGCACGCCGAGCCCGCCCTGACGGGCCATGGCGACGGCCATCCGCGCCTCGGTGACGGTGTCCATCGCCGCGGAGACCAGCGGGATCCGCAGGGTCACCGAGCGGGACAGCCGGGTGGACGTGTCGGCGTCGCCCGGCCCGAGATCGGAGTAGGACGGCACGAGCAGTACGTCGTCGTACGTGAAGCCCTGCCGGGCGAACTTGGCGGACTCGGGCACGGAAGTCATTGGCATCATCCGATGGGGTGCGATATCGGGCCAGGTCAGCGGAGCCTGTTTACATCTTAGGGTGCCCTCCCGGCTGCGGTGGCCGTTACCGGCCGTCCCCGGCCGGCCGAGGAGCCACCACCACGACACTCACGACGAGGACCCGACAGTAAGAAACCTTGGCGGCCGACCGGGCCCGGGGGGAGTCGCCTGGACGGTCCGCCGATCGGGTGGCGGCAGGGTGTCCCCGGGCGTACGCGGGGGCACCGAAGGTGTCAAATTCCCGGACGGACGTGTACGTGTGCCGGACGGGGCATCCCCGACTTGCGCCGCACAGTAGCGTGGGTTTGTGCACGATGACGCCCCGCTCGATCCCTTCGCGGATGATCCGGAGGACCCGGCCGCCGCGCTCGGCGACCTGGATGACGAGGTCGCGCCGCTGAGCATGACCGAGCGTGAGGACGTCCTGGCGGATCTGTCCGATCTTGAGGTCTTCCGCGCCCTCCTCGAACCCCTGGGCATCAAGGGCCTCACCGTCGACTGCACCGACTGCGGCAAGCCGCACCACATCGACTGGGAACTCCTCTACGGCAACCTGCGCCACCTCCTCGACCAAGGACTGGCCCGGGTGCACGAACCCGCCATCGCCGCCGAACCGACCGACTACGTCAGCTGGGAGTACGCCCGCGGCTACGTCGACGGCGTGATCGACAGCGAGGAAGGCCACTCGAGCTGACCCCCGCGCGGTGCGATGTCCGCCGGTCCGTGCGTCCTAACGCAGCAGGGGGAGATTCTCC
>DASQPY010000620.1:0-4354 GCA_035643735.1 Actinoallomurus sp.
CTTCCGCGCTCTCGGCCGGGCCGGGTTGGCCGCGCGTGGTGTCATCTATATTATCGTCGGCGCACTGGCCGTGCAGATCGCCGTGGGTAAGAGCGGCGGCAAGGAGGCCGACCGGCAGGGTGCGCTGCAGACCGTCGCCCAGACCCCCGGCGGCACGGTTCTGCTCTGGCTGCTGGCGATCGGACTCGCCGGAATGGCGCTGTGGCGGTTCAGCGAGGCCGTCTGGGGACAGGCGGGGGCGGACGGCCACAAGGCGACCAAACGCCTGATGTCGCTCGCCCGAGGGATCTTCTACGCCGTCGTCTGCGCCAGCACCGTGGCGTTCGTCGTCGGCGCGGGCGGCCCGGGCTCCAGTGACAAGAAGTCCCAGGACTACTCCGGCAGGGCGATGCACGACCTCCCCGGAGGCCGCTGGCTCGTCCTGCTCGTCGGGCTCGGCCTCGTCGCGGGCGGCATCGGCATCGCGGTACGCGCCCTGAGGACCAAGTTCGAGAAGAAACTCAAGACGTACGAGATGAGCCCGGCGGTCCGCAAGGGCGTCACGACCGTCGGCGTCGTGGGGCTGTCCACGCGTGCGCTGATCTACGCCGCGGCCGGGGTGTTCTTCGCCTACGCCGCGATCAAGTTCGACCCCGGTAAGGCCAAGGGTGTGGACGGCACGCTGCGGGAGTTCACCCACACTCCGGTGGGGCCGTGGCTGCTGGTGCTGGTCGCGTTCGGACTGATCGTGTTCGGCCTCTACTCCTTCTGTGAGGCCCGCTGGCGACGGGTCTGAGAGCCGGACTCGGCGGCCGTCCTTTTCGCACCGGCAGTCCCTGGGCTGACCGAAGCCCGGTGCGAAAAGGACGGCCGCCGTTCACGTTCGCGGACCGTCATGCCGGGATCCGGGCCGGTTCGGGCTCGTGCCGTGGCGTCCGGTCGTGTCGCGGGAGCAGGAGCGGGGTCGCCAGGAGGAGGAGACCGGCGATCGCGATCGCGGTGCGGGGGCCGGTGATGCCGGCCAGCAGTCCCCACAGGGCGGTCATGGCCGCGATGGTGGCCTTGCCGGTGACCGACCACGCGGACAGGGTGCGGGTGACGCGGTCCGTCGCCGTCTGGTCGAGCCGGTACGTGGCGTACACCGGATTGAACACGCCCATGCAGGTGATCAGCCCGAACTCGACGGCGATGATGAGCAGGAGCCCGGCAACGCCGGGGCGGACGAAGGCCAGCCCGAGCGGCCAGCACGCGCGCAGCTCCTCCAAGCCGAGGAACGGGCGGCCGCCTCCGTACGTTCCGGCCGCCGCGCGCTTCGCGTCGACGTCATCGGCCGGCGGCTCGCGCCGGCAGGTCTGTTGCGCGACTTCCACCGCGCGCATCCCGCGACCGAACTCGATGTCGTGACCCTCTTCGACGCCGACGCGGCGATCGACGCCGTCCGATCCGGCGTGATCGACGCGTCCTTCCGCGCCGTCACCGTGGCCCCGCACCAACTTCCCGACGGCATCGAGGTCGCGCGCGTCTACGACGAGCCCCTCCAGCTCCTCACCGGGCCGGCCCACGAGTTCGGCGCCCGCGCGGTCACGCCCGCCGAACTCGCGAGTCTCAGGATCTGGATGCCCGGCATCGTCACCGGAACCGAGTGGGCCGCCTACTACAAGGAACTCGCCGCCGCGTTCGGGCTCACCATCGACACGGTCGGCCCCGACTTCGGCACCGAGCCCCTCCTGGACGTGATCGCCGACTCCTCGGCGGTGGCGACCTTCGTCGGCGAGCAGACCCGGCTCCTCTGGCCCGCCGACTACGGCCTACGGCGCATCGCCCTGTGCGACCCCACACCGGTCTACCCGCACTCACTGATCTGGCGCGGCGACAACCCGCACCCCGCGCTCACCGGACTCTGCGACTACCTCGGCTCCGCACCGCTCGACGCCGGGACCTGGACCCCGAAATGGGCGCAGAGCCCACCGCCATCGGCCCCGGAACCATCTCTCTCGCCGCAACCACCGGGTCGGCCCTCGCATGGGGCTGGATCGCGGGCACCGCCGTATACCAGCCGCCTGGACCGGGCGGCCACCAAAGCGTCAGGGTGGACGACCTGGTCTGCGTTGAGCGTGCATAAGTGTGCATGACGTGGCTCTAGTTGCGCTATGTTCTTTGTGTGAATCTGACTGAGTGGGCGCGAGCGCAGGGGATCAGCCCCCATACGGCGTATCGCTGGTTCCGTAACGGGACGCTGCCCGTGCCCGCTCAGCGTGTCGGTCCGCGCACGATCCTGGTGAACGTCGACGCCGCCACCACTCCTGAGGCGATCGGTGGCTTGGGTCTGTATGCCCGCGTGTCCTCCCATGACCAGAAGGCGGACCTGGAACGCCAGGTTGCGTGGTTGTCGCAGTGGGCGACGAAGACCGGTCACCGAGTAGTGCGTGTGGAGGCGGAGATCGGCTCCGGGATGAACGGCTGCCGGTCGAAGGCGAAGCGCCTGCTGGCCGACCCGCAGGTGACCACGGTGGTGGTAGAGCACAAGGACCGGCTCGGCCGGATGAACGTCGAGCTGGTTGAGGCGGCCTTGTCCGCGCACGGCCGCCGCCTCGTCGTCCTCGATGACGGCGAGGTCGAAGACGACCTGGTGCGCGATGTCGTCGAGGTGCTGACGTCGTTCTGCGCCCGCCTGTACGGACGCCGCTCCGCAAAGAACCGCGCCCGCAAGGCATTGGAGGCCGCCCGGCATGGCTGAGGCCAGGCCGCGGCCGATCGAGGCGCCGTTCGTCGCCCTCGGGCCGTCCGGAGTCGCCATCCGTACCCGCCTCAAGGGCCTGGCCCCGCAGGACGACAAGGTACTGCGGGCCGTGGGCGCTCACCTGGGCACGCTCGCCTCAATGGATCTCAAGCGGCGCTGCGCTGACGGTCTGGAGCACTCCACGGACACATGGGCCGAGCGCAAGCGCGCCTTAACCGAGGAGTCTTCTTCCCGCTGGGCTGGGTCGATCACCAAGGCCAGCCATGATCAGTGGGCGTTGTCCCGCCGCGCTCAGCTCGCCCACATCCAGGGACTGGAAGCGGGTATCAAGACGATCGCCCACCGGCTGTCCCTGCCGGTGGGCGAGAAAGGCGGCAAGCGTGCGCCGGGCGGGTACCGCACCCGGCAGGAGTGGTTCGCCAAGACCAGGCGCCTGCACGTGCTGGAGGACCGGCTGGCCGCTGAGCGGGCCGACCGGCAGCAGGGGCGCGTCCGCGTCGTGCGGGGCGGCAAGAAGCTGGCTCGCAGCCGTCACCACCTCCAAGCCGCCCAGCTCACCGAGGCCGAGTGGCGGCAGCGGTGGGAGGCCGACCGCTGGTTCCTCCAAGCCGACGGCGAGTCTGGCAAGCGGTTCGGTAATGAGACGATCCGCCTCACGCCACACGGCGAAGTCTCTCTCAAGCTGCCCGCACCACTGGCTCACCTGGCCAACAGCAAGCACGGCCGGTACGTCCTCGCCGCGAAGGCGTCGTTCGCGCACCGAGGCCAGGAGTGGGCCGACCGCATCGACACGAACCGTGCCGTCGCCTACCGCATCCATCTGGACGTAGGCCGGGACCGCTGGTATCTCACCGCGTCGTGGACGATCCCGCCGGCCAAGACCGTGCCCCTCGCCGCTGCCAAACGCAACGGCCTGATCGGCGTGGACACCAACGCCGACCACCTGGCTGCCTGGCGGCTGGACGAGCACGGCAACCCGTGCGGCGAGCCCCGCCGGTTCTTCTTCGACCTCACCGGATCGGCACAGCATCGGGACGCCCAGGTGAGGCACGCCCTGATCCGGCTCCTGCACTGGGCCAAGCGCCACAACCTGTCCATCGCGATCGAAGACCTCGACTTCACCGCCGAGAAGACCCGCGAGAAGCACGGCCGCCGCAAAAGGTTCCGCAAGCTGATCTCCGGCATGCCCGTGAGCAAGCTGCGGGCACGACTCGTGAGCATGGCAGCCGAACTCGGGATCACTGTGGTCGCGGTCGACCCGGCATACACCTCCAAGTGGGGCGCCCAGCACTGGCAGAAGCCCCTCACCAGCAATAAGCGCAAAGCCACCCGCCATGACAGCGCTGCCGTGGCGATCGGACGACGCGCCCTCGGCCACCGTATCCGGCGACGGGCGACACCGCCCCTGCACGACCAGAGCGATCGTGCAGGGCATCGGACCGCCCAGGCCGAAAGCGGCACCCGGGGGCGTGAGGGAACCCGCCCCCGCATTCCCGGACCACGGACACGATCCGATAGCGCCGGACGCGGAGCGAACGCGGGCGACCAGGACGCTCAACACCGTTAGGAGCGTCCGACTGAGCCTGCGCAACTCATGCTCAGTCTTTAGGAACGGTGGGTCAGCTCGCGCCAGCG
>DASQPY010000621.1:0-8367 GCA_035643735.1 Actinoallomurus sp.
ACGCTTTGCGGCTCGGTCAGGCCGAGGATGAGGAGCAGGTCGTGTTCCTGCTCGCAGACCCGGCGCCCCAGGGCGGCGAGCTCGATCGATCGGTCGGCGCCGGAGAGGTACCGTTCGGCCTGGTAGCGGCAGAGGATGGCCCAGCGCAGCGTGCCGTACACCTCCCACCAGTGCAGCGCCTCCGGGGACGGGGCCGTACCGCCGGCCGCCGTGTAGCCCTCGAGCAGGTCGGTACGGGCGCCGAAGCCACCGACCGGACCGGCCGCGCCGAACCTCCAGGCCTTGACGCACAGCCAGCCGAGATCCTCGACCGGGTCGCCCCGGTGGACCAGCTCCCAGTCCAGGACGCCGCGTACGCCGTCCGGGGCGATCATGAGGTTCCCGTTGCGGAAGTCGCCGTGCACGATGGCGTCGCCGTCGGCCGCAGGCCGGTCACGGGCGAGCCACCGCAGCGCGATCTCGATGGCCGGGCGCGGCTCGTCGAACTCCTCGTACATGGCGACCAGGTCCTCCAGCGGGTCTCCGGCGGGAAGGCCGGGGACCTCGTCGGGAGGGAGCGCGTGGATCCGCGCCAGGATCGCCCCGAGCGACCGGGCCAGACCAGGCCGTACGCCCGCGAACCGCTCGTCGCGCAGGAGCCGGCGCGGGATGGTCTCGCCGGTGAGCCGCTCCATGATGAGGTACGGGGAGCCGATCGTGCCCGCGCCGTCGCCGTGGTCGACCAGCCGGGGCACCGGTACGCCGCCGCGCGCCGCGACCGTCAGCGCCGCGGCCTCGCGCGCCATCTCCGTGTGCGCCGGCGCCACCGGCGGGTCGCGGCGCAGGATCAGCGGACGCCGGTCCGCGTCGAACGACCAGGTCTCCCGGCTCGCTCCGCCCGAGAGCCGGCGGAGCCCGGTCACCTCCACGGGCCTGCCGTACACCGCCGTCAGCCGGGCTGCGAGGTGTTCGGCGAGCGCGGCGGTCACGACCGGCGCTCGCTCGTACGGGAGGCGTTCATGGCTGATCCTCCAGGCCGAGCGCCCGGATGGCGAGCGCGTCCAGCGTGTCCAGGAAGCGTTCGGTGTCGTCTCCGTCGCCCTGGACCAGCCGCAGGTAGAGAGAGTGGTCGACCATCGCGGCCAGGGCGCGGGCCGCCATCTCGGCGTCGAGCCCGGCGTCCACCAGTCCTTCGCCCTGCCAGCGGCGGATCGCGTGGGCCGACCGGCCGACCGACGCGGCCCGATGCCGGCGGCGCATCTCCCGGAACTCCTCGTTGAACGTCGCGACCTGCTCGATGATCGCCATCATCCGGGCGTTGCGCAGGTACGCCTCGTAGTAGGAGCGGTTGGCGCGCCGTACCCGCTCCGCCGGGGAGGCGCCCCTCAGCGGGAGCCGGTCGGGCTCGGTCATGTCCGTGAAGAGCCGGTCCGCGAGCTCGCGGAACACGGCCTCCTTGGAGTCGAAGTAGGTGTAGAAGGTGCCGTACGCGACCTTCGCCCGCCGCGTGATGTGGCCGACCCGCGCGTCGAGGAAGCCCATCTCCTCGAAGATCTCCCGGGCGGCCTGGATGAGCCGCTGCCGGGTGCGCACGCCGCGCTCGGTGAGCGTGGCCGCGCCCTCGTCCGCCATCGCAACCGCCTTCTCCTCGCCCGGGGCCTTGACGACGGAGGCCCCATGGCACATCGTGGCGATCATCCATACAAGTTGACGTGCCTGTCAAGTCAACTGATGCGCCCGAGGGGTGAAGGCGATGACCAGGGAGAACACCGAGTTCCGGCTCGGCGGGATCAACCATCTGGCGCTGGTCTGCGCGGACATGCAGCGCACCGTCGACTTCTACTCCGGCGTGCTCGGCATGCCTCTGATCAAGACGATCGACCTGCCGAACGGCATGGGACAGCACTTCTTCTTCGACTGCGGCGGCGGCGACTGCGTGGCGTTCTTCTGGTTCCCCGGCGCCCCGGACGGCGTACCGGGCGTCTCCGCGCCGGCCGGCCGGCCCGAACAGGGCGATCTGATGAGCGCGGTCGGCTCCATGAACCACGTCGCCTTCCACGTCCCCGAGGAGCACTTCGAGGAGTACCGGAGGCGCCTCGCGGCCAAGGGCGTCACGGTCAGCCCCATCCTCAACCACGACGACAGCCCGTTCGGCGTCGCGCGGGAGATGTACGACGGCGTCTTCGTACGGTCGTTCTACTTCCAGGATCCGGACGGGATCCTGCTGGAGTTCGCCTGCTGGACCCGGGGGTTCACCGGCGCCGACGTTCTTCATACGCCGAAGACCGCGGCCGACCGGAACGCGACCGTACACGCCTGAGAGGACGTCCATTGCCCCGCCTGCGAGAGGTGCCGCGCGCCGAGGTCACCGACGAGCGCGTCCTGTCCTTCTACGACCGCCTGTTCGGGCCCGACCGGGATCCGGCCGTCGACCACGGCACCGCCACCGGCTCCCCCGGCGACTGGTGGACGGTCTTCGCCCAGTCGCCCGAGGTGTTCCGCCATGCCGTACAGGGCTTCGCTCTCTACCGCGACGCCAAGGTCGACCCGCTGCTGCGCGAACTCGGCCAGTGCCGCGCGGGCTGGGCGCGCGGCAGCCAGTTCGTCTTCTCCCAGCACTGCAAGCAGCTGCGGGCCATGGGCGTACCGGAGGACAAGATCCAGGCCGTGGCGTACTGGCAGACCGCGGACTGCTTCTCTCCGTTGGAACGGGCCGTGCTCGCCTACACCGACGGGATCGTCCTGGACGGCGGGCGCGTGCACGACGAGGTGTTCGCCGTGCTCCGGCGGCACCTCTTGGACGAGGAGATCCTGCTGTTGACCTACATCACGTGCCTGTACGACATGCACGCGACGATGAGCAAGGTGTTGCGGCTGGAGTTCGACGACCGGGACGAGCCTGTCGTGGAGGTCGCCGCGCCCGAGGGGTACGGCGGCCGTGACGTCGCCTCTGACCTGGGGGGTGGCCGATGACGTTCGAGGTGCCCGCACACGTACGGCCGCTCCGCGACGCCGTGCACGCGTTCATGACCGAGCGGGTCGAACCGGCCGAGCCGGTGCTGGCCTCGGGCGACGCTCGGGCGCTCCGTGCCCTCCAGCAGGAGGCCAAGGACGCGGGCCTGTGGGCGCTGGGCCATCCGAAGGAGCTCGGCGGCGGCGGGCTGCCGTTCCTGGACTACGTGTTCGTGAACGAGGTGCAGGGCCGGAGCGAGTGGGGCCAGCTCGCGCTCGGTACGTTCACCCTTCAGGACTCGCTCATGCTGCACGAGTACGCCGAGCCGGAGTGGCGGGAGCGCTACCTCGCGCCGATGGTCGCCGGGGAGATCTCGCCCAGCTTCGCGATGACCGAACCCGAGGCGACCGGCTCCGACCCCACCGGGATCCGCACGACCGGCACGCTGGAGGACGGCGAGTGGGTGATCCGCGGCCACAAGTGGTTCACCACCGGGGCGGCGGCCGCCGCGTACACGACGGTGATGTGCCGTACCGAGCCCGAGGACACCCCACCCCACGAGGCATTCAGCATGATCATCGTGCCGACCTCCACTCCTGGCTACCGGATCGTGCGCGAGACGCCCGTCCTCGGTCTTAACGGCGGGCACTATGAGGTGCTTTACGACGGCGTACGGGTCCCCGCCGGGAATCTGCTGGGGCCGCGCGGGCAGGGGTTCCGCATCGCCCAGAAGCGGCTCGGCCCCGGCCGGATCTTCCACTGCATGCGGTGGCTCGGCCAAGCGCAGCGGGCCTTCGACCTGCTGTGCGACCGGCTGAACTCCCGTACGGCGTTCGGCGGGCCGCTGGCGGACAAGCAGCTGATGCAGCAGCACGTCTTCGACTCATACGCCGAGATCCAGGCCGCGCGCCTGCTCACGCTCCAGGCCGCCCACCGGATCGACGCCGGCGACGAGGCGCGGGTCGAGATCGGCGTCATCAAGGTGGTCGGCGCCCGGATGCTGCACAACGTCATCGACCGGGCGATCCAGGCCCACGGCGCCGCCGGGCTGACCGACGACTTCCCGCTGTCGCGCATGTACCGGCACGCGCGGGAGGCCCGTCTCTATGACGGGCCGGATGAGGTCCACGTACAGAGCTCGGCCCGTCGCATTCTCCGTGAGTACCGGAACGGCGGGAACTGGGAGTTCGGCCTCCGATGACCGGTTCTGAACCGCCCGCGTACGAGGCGGCGGAATCCGACACTGCCGCCCCGTCCGGCCCGCTGGCCGACCTTCGGGTGGTCGAGATGGGCCAGCTGATCGCGGGCCCGTTCTGCGGGCAGCTTCTGGGCGACTTCGGCGCCGAGGTGATCAAGCTGGAGTCCCCCGGCGCCGGCGACCGGATGCGCCAGTGGGGCCGCGAGAAGCCACACGGCCAGTCCCTGTGGTGGCCGGTCATCGCCCGCAACAAGAAGTCGGTCACCTGCGACCTGCGCACCCCCGAGGGCCAGGACCTGGCCCGGCGGCTCATCGACCGCGCCGACATCGTGGTCGAGAACTTCCGCCCCGGCACGTTGGAGCGCTGGGGTCTCGGCTTCGACCAGCTGCGTTCGACCAATCCAGGCCTGGTGCTGGTCCGTGTCACCGGCTTCGGCCAAACCGGCCCGTACGCCCCGAGGGCCGGCTACGGCTCGATCGGCGAGGCGATGGGTGGCGTCCGCCACGTCATCGGCGACCCGGGCAGCCCGCCGTCTCGTGCCGGGATCTCGCTGGGCGACTCGCTGGCCGCGGTGTTCGCCACCCTCGGCGCGCTCGCCGCCGTGCACAACCGGCATTTGACCGGCCGAGGGCAGATCGTCGACTCGGCCATCTACGAGGCCGTGCTGGCGATGATGGAATCGCTCCTGCCGGAGTGGGCGATCGCCGGCTACCAGCGCGAACGCACCGGTCCGGTGCTGTCCAACGTCGCACCGAGCAACGTCTACCCGACCAAGACCGGCGAGATGGTGCTCGTGGCCGCCAACCAGGACACGGTCTTCACCCGGCTGGCGTCCGTGATGGGCCGGCCCGAGCTTTCGACGGACCCCCGGTACGCCACCCACGCCGCGCGGGGCCAGAACATGGACGAGCTGGACGAACTGATCGCCCAGTGGACGGCCGGCTTCCGCACCGGGGAGTTGCTGGGCAAACTGCACGACGGCGGTGTGCCTGCGGGCCGCATCTACACGGCCCGTGACATGTTCGAGGACCCACACTTCGCCGCCCGCGAGGCGATCATCCGCCTCGCCCATCCCGACTTCGGCGAGTTCCCGATGCACAACACGTTCCCCCGCCTGAGCGAGACCCCCGGCTCCGTACGCCATCTCGGCCCCGAACTCGGCGAACACAACACCGACATCTACGGCGGCCTGATGGGCATTCCCGAGGGCGAGCTCACCGCCTTGTCCGAGCGCGGGATCATCTAGCCGGCCTCAGCTATCGACGTCCTGGCCGTCCTGCGCGAGTCGTCTTCACGACGGTCCTCACCATTCGGCGTCACCCGCCCCACCATCTACCGCCGCCTCGGCACCACCACGCCCGCAGCGCCTGACCGCCAGCAGCGATCCCGCCATCCCAATGTGGGTTTGGGCTTACAGTATGTGGCTGGACCTGAATTCCGACACGGGTTCTCGGCATTGCTGACCTGGGAAGCGCCGTCGAGCCCCGCATTCCGACAAACGGTCGTTCGCCGACACTCCCGAGCCAGTCGAACCACGGTGGTCGGTTCTTCTCATCCGTGCCCTCGCCCGACTGGGTCCATCACCCCCGAGAAGCACGCTCGCGGGTCCGACGCGGTCGACACCCGGAGCGTGGACGAACGGCGAGTAGCATCACCCGGCTCGCACGGCGGGAGCGCACCTTCGTTTGCGGAGCCCGACATATGTCCGAAGACGGCCAGTAAGGCCGTCTTCAGTACATATTGGACGGCGCGCCCGTAAGAGGTATATAGGTGCAATGCGGGCATCGAGATGGGAGCTGCGGCGGCAGGTGCTCTGGTTACAGGCACTGACCGCGCTCGCCCTCGTCGTGGTAATGACGACCGTCGAGTTCGCGCACGGACGCAAGTACGCCCGCCAACTCGGCCTTCTCGAGCACGGCGCGTCACCGTGGTCGGGTGCGCCAGACAGCGGCACCGGTATGAGCGGGGCTGGCATATCGCCCAAGATGCCTGTTCATCGCCCGCGCCGTCCCTTCGTAGATGACCCGCGCCCGCCAACGCGCATGCGGAAATACAAAGGCCAAGCACAACATGACCACACGGGCAAACGATGAATTACGCACGAGCGCCGCCATTCAAGGCCGTGGCGAATTCATTCCGGACTTCTCGTGAGGATGGCACGCCCATGCATTATCGCAGATCACCCTTTCGCCGCCTACTCCTCTGCGCCTGCGCTGCGCTGACGGCGACCGCGATCACCGTCCCTGCCGTCGCCACCACTCCGGTGGCCGCCGCCCCGGGGGCCGGCAGCACCGTCCACCACATCAAAGGCCTTGAACAGGCGGTCACCATCGATGTCGACACCTGGGGGGTACCGCATATCTTCGCCAACACGGTGAACGATGCTTTCCTCGCCCAGGGATTCAACGCCACCCGTGACCGCCTCTTCCAGATCGACCTGTGGCACCGGCGTGGACTCGGCCGTTTGTCAGAGGTGTTCGGACCGAGCTACGTCGAGCAAGACCGCGCAGCTCGGCTCTTCCTCTACCGCGGTGACATGGACGCGGAATGGGCCTCCTACGGGCCGGACGCGAAAGAAATCGCAACGCAATTCACGGCGGGCGTCAACGCGTACATCAACTGGGTGAAGCGAAACCCACAGGCGCTTCCGCCTGAATTTCGGATGTTGAACTACCTTCCGGATGAGTGGCAGCCCGAGGATGTCGTCCGGATCCGCACACACGCGCTGGTGTCCGGCCTCTCCGAAGAGGTGTCGCGGGCGAAGCTTGTCTGCGCCGGCGGGCTCGACCTGGATCCCCTGCGCGTACGACTCCAACCGAAGCACACCGCGACCGTGCCCAAGGGCCTCGACCCTTGCCTTCCCGACGACGTCCTCGACGTCTACGACCTCGCCACCCAGTCGGTGAAGTTCACCGGCGACGCCGCCGAACCGCTGGTGCTCGACCCCACAAGCCCAGAAGGGACCCCCGCCGACGCGGGTTTCAAGGAGGGCAGCAACAACTGGACCATCTCGGGGAGCCGGACCACCACCGGTCGCCCGATCCTCGCCAACGATCCGCACCGTACGCAGCAGACCCCCTCGCTGCGCTACATCACCCAACTCTCCGCACCGGGAATGAACGTGATCGGCGCGGGAGAGCCGGCCCTGCCCGGCATCTCGATCGGCCACAACGACTCGATCGCGTTCGGGCTCACCGTCTTCGGGACGGACGCACAGGACCTGTACGTCTACGATCTCGACGACGCGAACAAGCGTTACCGCTACAAGGGCGGCTGGGAGCAGTTCCAGACCGTGCCCGAGCGGATCAAGGTGCGGGACGGCTCCAGCCGCAACGCCACGTTGCAGTACACCAGGCACGGTCCGGTGATCTACGTGGACAAGGCCCACCACAAGGCCTACGCCGTACGCAGCACCTGGTCGCAGCCTGGCACGTCGGCCTACTTCGCCAGCATCGGGTACATGCGGGCCCAGAACTGGAACCAGTTCCTCGACGCACTGACCCACTGGGGGGCACCCGGTGAGAACCAGGTGTACGCCGATGTGAAGGGAAACATCGGCTGGAAGCCGGGAGCGCTCGCCCCACGCCGGCGTGGCTACGACGGGTTGCTCCCCGTGCCCGGAGACGGCCGCTACGAATGGGACGGCTTCGTCCCGAGCACCAAGCTGCCCCAGGTGTTCAACCCGGCCCAGGGCTTCTTCGCCTCGGCGAACCAGTTCAACCTGCCGGAGAACACACCCGCTGAGGACGTCACCTCCTACGAGTGGTCGGGACCGGACCGCTACCACCGGATCACCGATGTGCTGTCGAAGAAGACCAAGCACTCGCTGCAGGAATCGGCCAACCTGCAAAACGACGCCGTCAGCCCGCGGGCCCAGGCGCTCGTCGCCCTGACCCACCGGCTGCACTCGACCGATCCGACGGCGAAGCAGGCGCTGAAGTTCATCTCCCGCTGGAACGGGGAGGAAAGCCTGGGCTCGCCACAGGCCAACCTCTACCAGACCTACTGGGAGTCGCGCGTCAACGCCGCCGTCAAGGCCGCGCTCATCCCGCCCGCGCGGCGGGACTTGATCTCCAGCGTGGACTGGTTGGTGGTCATGGACGTGCTGCAACACCCGGGAGACTGGCTCGGCGACCACGCGGGGGCCAAGCGCGACCAGATCCTGACATCGAGCCTGCACGCCGCCTACGAGGCCGCCGCGGACGCCCTCGGCTCGGATACCTCGGCTTGGGGTTA
>DASQPY010000622.1:0-13227 GCA_035643735.1 Actinoallomurus sp.
TCGCACCGGGCGGCAACTTCAACCTGTCGGTGTGGTCGCTCCAGCTCCCGATCGGGTCGCCCGGAGCGCCGACCACGATCCCGCCGTCGCAGTTGCAGGGCGCGAGCGGGTACACGAACCCGGCGTACTTCTGGACCGACAAGAACGACGGCTCGATGACCTTCTGGGACCCCGAGTCCGGAGTCACCACGCCGAACTCGAGTTACGCCCGTACCGAACTGCGCGAGATGAACGCCGGCGGCAGCGCCGCGGACTGGTCCCTGTCCGGCACTCACAAGCTGTCGGCGACCCTGCGGATCGTCTCGGTGACGAAGAACGTCTGCGTCGGACAGATCCATCTCGGCAGTGGCGGCTCGTCGACGAAGCCGCTGCTCGAGCTCTACTACCACTCCAACGGCGACGTGGTCCTCGGCCTTGAGAACTCACCGGACGGCGGCCAGACCCTCCACACTCTGACCAATGTGCCGATGGGTATCCAGTGGAGCTACGTCATCGCGATCGTCGGCGGCAAGATCCAGATCACCGTCAACGGCACCACGAAGAGTTACTCGATCGCCTCGGGCTTCAACGCCTACCACCAGTACTTCAAGGCCGGCGCCTACAACCAGTCCTCGTCGAGCAGCACCAGCAACGGCGCGAAGGTCAAGTTCTACGCCCTGACCGTGGCCCACAGCTGACCGCGCACCCGTTGGCCTCTCCCGCCGAGAGGCCGACGGCTGCTCAGAAGACCCATGGGGACGGCTCGCTCAGGTTGTCGGCATCTATGCGTGGCCGGTGCCTGGACCCACCTGGCCGCCGTCTAGACCCTCCCGGCCGGCAGGTACGCCTCTACGTCGACGGGCACCTCGAGGTCACGCGGCCGCGTACCGGCATGGTCCGCGCCAGCGGTGCCCTGGACATCGGACGGGCGCTCGAACGCGGCAAACCACTCGACCAGTGGCACGGCGCCGTCGACGATGTCCGCATTTACGGCCGTCCGCTGACCGGCCACCAGGTCGGCGAGGTTCTCGCCGCACGCACGTAGCTCCCACGCCGGCCGATCCGGCTACGCCGGCCCCTTCAACCGTGCCAGTTTCAACGCCAGATGCAGGGACAGCCGCTCATTGCCGTTCTTCAGGTCGGTGCCGGCGAGTTGTTCGACGCGCTGCAGCCGGTAGTACAGAGAGGTACGGTGCAAATTCATCCGCGCCGCGGTGGCATGTGCGTTGCCCGCCATGTCGAGGTAGGTCTCCAAGGTCTCCAGCAGCGGCCGATTGCGCGGGTCCTTGAGCAGTTCCTCCAGGCCGGGATGGACGATGGCAAGGTTCGTCACCTCGCTGGACAGCTGTGACAGCACGCGGTAGATCCCCAGTTGCGACCAGCTCGCCACCGGCCCGACGACGGGAAGCTGAACGGCGACCCGTGCGGCCAGCGCCGCTTCGTCGTACGACATGCGGACCTCGGACAACTCCGAGCGCGGCCGTCCCACGCCGACCACCGCGTCGGCCACCGAGGGCAGCCCGCGGATGGTGGTCCGCAGCGCGTCGTTCAGGTGCTCGGCGACGGCGAGCGGAGCGGTACGACCCTTCTTGTCACGGACCAGCAGCACGCCGTGGTCGTGGCGCACCAGATGCACAGCCTCCCGCGGGCCGATCCACCGGTGGGTCGCGACCAGTGCCTGCTCCAGGGCGGTGCGGGCCAGGTCGTCGAGTCGCATGTCCGGCCGCGGGATCAGCCGGGCGACGACCGCTGTCATAGGAGCGTTGTCGTCGGAGATCAGATCGTCTTCGACCAGGCTCATCGCGCCATGCCGCTGCGCGTCCCGCTCGTCGGCGAGTAGTAACCGGATCGCCTCCGTCTCCCGTTGCGACGTCAGTTCTCCGGCGAGGTTCTCGCGGTACAGCGCGAGTGCCAGGTCGGTGGTCGTCGTGGACACCGCGGCGAGCTCATCGTCGGTCATCGACTGGTCGGCGTCGATGAGCCACACGAATCCGAGCAGCTTGTCGCCGTGCCGGATCGGGACACAGACCCTGGGCAGCAGTTCCAGCTCGTCGCAGGCCGGGGTCCGGATGGGCTCCGTGGCCTGCATGATGCCGACCTGCCGGAAGAACGCGATCACCTCCGGTGTGGTCTGCCGGCGCAGGACCGACACCCGGCGTACCTCGTCCATCGGCTCAAGCTGCTCGCTGTACACGACGACCCGCTGACGGTGGTCCTCGATCACCGCGGGCCGGTGGGCCCTGCTCGCCACAGAGTCCACGATCGTCTGAAGATCAGAGACCATCGCACCACCCTCGACGGGAGCAGAGCCCTTCGTTCACAGATCAACTACCTGCCGGGACTGTACCGCTCCGGCAAGGCGTAATCGACGTATCCCGACAGACGTCGGGAAGTCGACCGGGGGCTTCCGGCATCTGCACGGTGACCCCGTGCGCATCCGGATCGTAGGGTTCCGCCTCGGCGCGTCCACTGAAGAAGGTGTTGTGTATGCCCTGTACCCGCAGAGGTCGCTCTTCCCGGCGAGTGACCGTGAAGGCCCTGGCAGTGTTCCTCGCCGTCGTGTTCGGCATATCCCTGAGCATGATCGGAACCAGCCAGGCCGCTCCGGCAGGGCACGGTCCGGCGATGCGGCCGATCGATCCCCAGCACGTGCAGGACCAGCAGGACATGACCTGGAACGACTACAAGCCGGTCCCAGGTGTGAGCTGGGCCACCAGCGGTGCGGTCCCGACCGACCGCGCGCTCCGGGTGGCACTCGTCGCGGTCGACTTCCCCGACCAGCCCTTCGTGATCACCAAGCCGAAGAAATCCGACCCGTTCGGAAATCCGCAGATCGACCCGGTGTCCCGGGACCAGGTGGCGAAGTTCTACGCGGACTTCTTCAGCAAGCCGAGCGCGGTGAACCACTACCAGACCATCAACGGGTACTGGATGGAGCAGAGCGGAGGCAAGGTCGGCATCTCCTCGGTGACGCCTTTCGGGGCGTACCGGATGCCGAAGAACTCCTCCCAGTACGGCCTGAACGACATCGGCCAGCCCGAGCAGCAGGGCTGTCCGGGCCAGACCACGGTGACCGGGGCCCAGTCGGACGTGACCACCATCGCGGTGAAGTCGACCAAGTTCCTCAAGGTCGGCGACCGCGTCACGATCGCGGGGAGCACGCCGTCCGGCCAGAAGACCGTCACGGGCATCCCCGACGACACCCACCTCACGCTCGACTCCACGGTGACGGTCGCCGACGGCGCGGGCATCAACAACTGCGCGGGGACCCGGCTGGAGACCGACGCCGACAAGCTGTGGCACGCCGACGCCGGCTGCACCGGCAACTGCGGCTACGACGTGGTCCTGCGGATCTACGCCGGCTACGACGAGACCTCGGTGTGGCAGGAGTTCGGCGAGATGAAGTTCCAGTCGCCGGAGGACGTGCCGCGGGAAACCTGGGGCAACCCGAATCCGGCACTGCCGAACACGGTACCCAGCCGATACGTGCCCTGGACCTCCTGGCTCGCCGGCTCCCAGCTGTGGGGCCAGTCCACGGTCCGGCAGGGTGAGAGCTCGGGCACGATCACGCACGAGATCAGCCACAACATCTTCAGCGTCGGCGACAACAACAACAATCCGTACGCGACGCCGTATCACCGCGTCGGATCCGGCACCTGGGACATGATGGACCGCGGCTCGTTCAACGGTCCGGGCGGTCCGCACAACCGCTGGGAGGTGCCCGCGCAGCAGGGCGCCTCGATGGGAGCCGAGCACACTCTGCGGAACAAGATCGGGATGGGCTTCGTCCCGTACGCCTCGGTGCTGCGGCTCAACCGTGATGGCCTCGCCAAGTCCGGCGTGGCGGTCGCGGACGTGATCGCCCGGGCGGCGAACGCCGACAAGCTGCCCGACGGCTCCCTGGCAGGTGTCCAGGTGTCCCTGGACGGCAGTGCGCCGGTGGACCACTCGCCGGCCTGCGACGTCACCACCAACCCGCTGTGCGACGGCGGCGGTCCCTCCGGCGGCTGGGGAAACTACACGCTCGAGACGGTGCAGCGGATCGGGTACGGCTCGTTCGAGCCGGACAACGGCGTGCTGATCGCCAAGAACAAGCCGTATGAGCCCGGTGGTCCCTCCAAGGAAGGCTCGAGCTGCGGCTACAACTGCTTCACGTGGGTGGAGGACGCGCATCCCGGGGACATCGGCCAGCTCGACTTCAAGCGGCCGGACGGCACCGCGGTGATGCGCACGATCGGCGACTACCGGCAGCTCAACGACGCGCTGTTCCACGCCGGAACGAACTCAGGATCGAAGAACGAGTACGTCGACGCCACGAACAACCTGCACTTCTACATCCTCGACAAGTACACCGACGCCAAGGGGCTGCTGCACTACGTCATCGGCGTGCAGAACCCGACGGGCGCCGGGCCGCAACGACACGGCGTCGCGGTGGCCCAGGGCAAGCCGACCGGCCGGGCCCCGGCGCAGGCCACCGACTGCACGTTCCCGGTGACCAACACCGGACAGGACGCGGCCACAGATCCGGCACTGCACCCCCAGGACGAGCGAGCCTACCTGCACAACGACATCTACCGGTTGTCGACCGCGGTCGCGGGATCGGGTTGGTCGGCGCAGCTGCCGAACAACCTGACCACGGCGGCATTCCGGAAGACCGTCAGCGTCCCGGTCTACGTGACCCGTACGCCGGGCAGCGCCCGATCCGCCACGGTCAGGCTGACCGCGACCTCGGTGAGCGACCTGCGGAAGACGGCCACCTCCACCTGCAGGGTGAAGGTCACGGACACGATCCACTGACCAGATGACCACAGAACCCGCGCAGGCCGGCTGACCACCGCAGGCCAGGGCGGCCAGACCGACGGTGACCACTGCGGGCGGCGATCCACGAGCCGGATCGCCGCCCGCAGGGCGGGCTTGACGAAGTGCCCCCGAGAATCCCCCGAGATGGGGCGGTTCCCTCTTTAATGAACACATATGGACCGCACATGCCTGATTCGCGCCTTCCGGCGACGGGCTGTGTGATGCGCTGGACCCGGGTGGCCGTTGATCACGGCGATCGGTTTTCTGAGGACGTTCCTGAAGGAGGAATGCGACCAAATGAGGAGAAGAACCTCTCTGGCTGCGGTGGGTGCCGTTCTGGCACTCGCACTGGCCGCGTGTGGGGGCACCGGTGGTTCCAGCGGCAGTAGCGGCGGGAACGGCACCTTCAATGCCGGAATCAACAGTGTGGTCAACCCGTCGACCAAGGCCGGGGGCACGCTGCGATTCGCGAACGCGGGCGACTGGGACAACGTCGATCCTGCGGACACTTACTACGGGTACTCCTGGGACTTCATCCGTTTCTACGGGCGTGCGCTGACGATGTTCAAGCCCGGCGCGGGCAGTGCGAGCCAGCAATTGGTTCCCGACCTGGCGACGAACCTCGGTGAGCACAGCGCCGACTTCAAGACCTGGACTTACCACCTCAAGCCGGGCATCAAGTACGAGGACGGCACGCCGGTCCGTGCCAAGGACGTCAAATACGACGTGGAGCGGACGCTGGACAAGGCAACGTTCCCGAACGGGCCGACGTACTTCAACGACTTCCTCGACCTCCAGGGCTACACCTCGCCCTACAAGGACAAGAGCCCGGACAAGCTGGGTCTCAAGGCGATCGAGACGCCGGATGACAACACGGTCGTCTTCCACCTGAAGAAGCCGTTCTCCGGCTTCGACTACTTCGCGATGCTGCCGGCCACCATCCCGGTGCCGCCCGCGAAGGACACCGGTGCGAACTACAAGACGCACGTGATGTCCACCGGCCCGTACAAGTTCGAGAACTACACGCCGGGCAAGTCGATGGCTCTGGTTCGCAACACCAACTGGGACCCGGCCACCGACCCCAACCGCAAGGCACTCCCGGACCGCATCGAGGTCCAGCTGGGCATCAACGCGGACGACCTCGACAACCGCCTAATAGCCGGCTCGCTCGACATCGACGTGGTCGGCACGGGCGTGCAGGCCGCCGCCGCGGCGAAGATCCAGTCGAACCCGAACCTGAAGAAGAACGCAGACACCGCGCCAACGACCCGGCTGAACTATGTTCAGATCTCCTCTTCGGTGCCGCCGTTCGACAACGTCCACTGCCGCCGGGCGATCGAGTACGCGACCGACAAGCAGGCGATGCAGACCGCCAACGGAGGCCCGCTCTCCGGCGGTGACATTGCGACTCACCTGATGCCGCCGACCATCGTGGGTTCCAAGGCCATCAACCCGTACCCGTCGGGTCCGAGCAACAACGGCGATCTGGCCAAGGCCAAGCAGGAGCTGCAGGCATGCGGCAAGCCGAACGGCTTCAGCACCGTCATCTCCGCGCGGACCGAACGGACCAAGGAGATCAACGCGGCGCTGGCGCTGCAGCAGGGTCTGGCCAAGATCGGCATCAAGGCCGAGATCAAGAAGTTCCCCCAGGGCGACTACTTCAAGCTGTACGCCGGCAAGCCGGACTACGTGAAGAAGAACGGTCTCGGCCTGATCATGATGTCGTGGGGCGCCGACTGGACCGAGGGCTTCGGCTTCCTGTCCCAGATCGTCGACAGCCGCGTCATCCGTGACGCGGGCAACACCAACCTCGGCGTCGAGGACCCCGAGGTCGACAAGCTGATCGACAAGGCGACCACGACCGCCGACACCACGGCCCGCGGCGCGATCTGGGCCCAGATCGACGCCAAGGTCATGGATGACGCGTACATGGTGCCGTTCCTGGACGTGAAGCAGCTGCTCTACCGGCCGCCGAACCTCAAGAACGTCTACATCAGCCAGGGCCTCAACGGCTACTACGACTACGCCCAGCTGGGCGTGAAGTAAGTAACCCGTCTCATAGAAGGCAGGTGAAGGCATCGGTGGACGGCGCGGCGGCGACACAGTGAGCCCGCCGTCCACCGCAGCCAGGCACTGTGGTCAACTTCCTAATCCGGCGCCTGATCGCCGCCATCGTCTTGCTCATCATCGTGAGCATGGTGACCTTTGCGATCTTCTTCCTCGTCCCGAGGCTGACCGGCGCGAGCACCGCCGACCTGGCCTCCCGGTACGTGGGTAAGACCGCGGGACCCCAGGCGGTCCACGAGGTGGAGATCCGGCTCGGCCTGAACCGGCCGCTGGCGGTGCAGTACTGGAACTTCGTCAAGGGCATCATCGTCGGGTCGCACTACAACTTCGGCCCCTCGAAGGTGTACTGCGGGCCGCCGTGCTTCGGCTACTCCTTCGTCAACCAGACCCCGGTTTGGCCGGACCTGCTCGACCGGATGCCGGTCACGATGTCGCTCGCCGGCGGCGCGGCGGTCATCTGGCTGGTCTTCGGCGTGACGACCGGCGTGGTCTCCGCGCTCAAGCGGGGCAGCGCGGTCGACCGGGTGTCGATGGGCATCGCGCTGGCGGGCGTGTCCCTGCCGATCTTCTTCACCGGTCTGCTGTCCCTGGCGATCTTCCGGGACAACCTCAAACTGTTCCCCGGCGCCGGGACGTACATCGGGCTCACCCAGAACCCGGTGACCTGGGCCTCCAATCTCGTCCTACCGTGGGTCACCCTGGCGTTCCTGCAGGCGGCGCTGTACGCGCGGCTGACACGTGCCGGGATGCTGGAGACGATGGGGGAGGACTACATCCGTACGGCGCGGGCCAAGGGTCTGCCCGAACGCACCGTCATCGTCCGGCACGCGTTGCGTGCGACCCTCACCCCGGTGCTGACCATCTTCGGCATCGACCTGGGCACGCTGGTCGGCGGCGCGGTACTGACCGAGGGGACGTTCTCCCTGCCCGGGCTCGGTAAGTTCGCCATCGACTCGATCAACAGCAACGACCTGCCCCGGGTGCTGGGCGTCGTGATGGTCGGGGCGTTCTTCATCGTGCTGGCCAACCTCGTCGTGGACGTCCTGTACGCGGTGATCGACCCGAGGGTGAGGCTCTCATGACCGAACCGGACGCCATCCCCGTTCAGGCGCCCAGGGCCTTCCTGGAGGTCCGGGACCTGGTCATCCACTTCCCGACCGACGACGGCCTGGTCAAGTCGGTCGACGGCCTGTCCTTCGGCCTCGAACGCGGGCGCACGCTCGGCATCGTCGGCGAGTCCGGCTCCGGCAAGAGCGTCACCAGCCTCGGCCTGCTGGGCCTGCACAACCGCAAGAACGCCAGGGTCTCCGGTGAGATCTGGCTGGACGGTCAGGAGATCGTCGGCTCGTCGCCGGACCAGGTGCGGCGGATGCGCGGCCGGAAGATGTCGATGATCTTCCAGGACCCGCTGTCGTCGATGCACCCGTTCTACACGATCGGCGCCCAGATCATCGAGGCGTACCGCATCCACAACGACGTCTCCAAGCAGGTCGCGCGCAAGCACGCCATCGACATGCTGGAGCGGGTCGGTATCCCGCAGCCGGACAAGCGCGTGGACGACTACCCGCACCAGTTCTCCGGCGGCATGCGGCAGCGCGCGATGATCGCGATGGCGCTGTCCTGTGACCCGGAGCTGCTGATCGCCGACGAGCCCACGACGGCGCTCGACGTGACCGTCCAGGCGCAGATCCTGGATCTGATCCGCGACCTGCAGAAGGAGTTCAACTCCGCGGTCATCATCATCACCCACGACCTCGGCGTGGTCGCGGAGCTGTCCGATGACATCCTCGTGATGTACGGCGGCCGCTGCGTGGAGTACGGCGCGGTCGAGGACATCTTCCACGCGCCCGAGCACCCCTACACCTGGGGCCTGCTCGGCTCGATGCCCAGGCTGGACCGCGAGCGCTCTGACCGGCTGCTGCCGATCAAGGGCAGCCCGCCGAGCCTCATCAACGTGCCGCAGGGCTGCGCCTTCAACCCGCGCTGCGCGTACGGGGAGCTGAACGAGGGCCGCAGCGAGACCGAGCGGCCGGAGCTGCGGGAGATCGCCCCCGGCCACCGGGTCGCCTGCCACCTGGACCGCGCGGACCGGCAACGCCTCTGGGAAGAAGAGGTCAAGCCGAAGCTGTGAACGACTCTGGAGACACTGTGACGACACCCGACACCACGGCGGTGGAAGAGCCGCGGCCGACCGGCCCGCAGGGCGAGGTCCTGCTGGAGGTCAGCGGGCTGCGCAAGCACTTCCCGGTCACCCGCGGCGCGATCGTCAAACGCCAGGTGGGCGCCGTCAAGGCCGTCGACGGCATCGACTTCACCGTCCGCACCGGCCAGACGCTCGGCCTCGTGGGGGAGTCCGGCTGCGGCAAGACCACCACCGGCCGGATGATCACCCGCCTGCTGGAGCCGACCGACGGCCGCATCGTGTTCGAGGGCCAGGACATCACGCACGTCTCGCAGGGCACCATGCGGCCACTGCGGCGCGACATCCAGATGATCTTCCAGGACCCGTACTCGTCGCTGAACCCGCGCAAGACGGTCGGCTCCATCGTCGGCGCGCCGTACCGGCTGCAGAACGTGGAGACCGAGTCCGGCGTGAAGAGGGCCGTGCAGGACCTGCTCGACGTCGTCGGGCTCAACCCCGAGCACTACAACCGCTATCCGCATGAGTTCTCCGGCGGGCAGCGGCAGCGCATCGGCATCGCACGCACCCTCGCGCTCCGCCCGAAGCTGATCGTCGCCGACGAGCCGGTGTCCGCGCTGGACGTCTCCATCCAGGCGCAGGTGGTCAACCTCCTCGAAGACCTGCAGGACGAGTTCAACCTGACCTATGTCGTGATCGCCCACGACCTGTCGGTTGTGCGGCACATCTCCGACCGGGTCGGCGTGATGTACCTGGGCAAGATGGTCGAGCTGGCCGACAACAAGGACCTGTACCGGGCCCCCATGCACCCCTACAGCGTGGCGCTGCTGTCGGCGGTGCCGGTGCCGGACCCGTCCGTACGCACCGACCGCGAACGGATCCGGCTGCAGGGCGACGTACCGAGCCCGCTGAACCCACCGCCGGCATGCCGCTTCCACACGCGCTGCTGGAAGGCGCAGGAGGTGTGCGGCCAGGTGGAGCCGCCGATGGTGGAGCTGGCCCCGGGCCACCAGGTCGCCTGCCACTTCCCCGAGAACGCTCCCTCCGACGCGGAGGACCGGGTCGCCAAGGCCGCGGGCCTCGCCTAGCGGTAGTTCGGACGGCACCGGCCGGGTCACCACGGACCCGGCCGGCCACGCGAACATCGGGGTTGGGCCGTGTCTGACAGATGCCTGTCCTGATTACTCGCCGACTCACATTCGTGACCTTTCGGTAGGGCGATGGATGGCCGGCAGGAACCCCGCCGTGCGGGCCTCGTCGCGCCCGCCGCGGCCGGGGATGACCCGGTCGGCTCCAACGGGGAGCGCCCCTTCGTGTCCCCAGGGGGTGGCCGCGCGCACCGGCGGCAGGTCCCCGGCCGAGCGTGGCGAAGGTCTCACTTCATGCGCTTGGTGCAATGATGCACTGGTTGCAATGATTTACGGGTGAAAGGCAGACTCGCGGTGTGCGTGACGGCGCTCGTACTCGTCGCGACCGGGTGCGGCGACGGGCGGCGCGGGCCACGGCCGGACACCTCCTTCGATGAGGCATCGGCCCGGACGGTGCACGCCTCGACGGCGCGGGGCGGCACGCTCCGGCTCCTCGTGACCGACGCCCCGATGTCGCTGGACCCGGGGAACATCGGCCTCGCCTACGGCGCCGACCTCGCCCGCCTCTACGCCCGGTCCCTCGTCACGTACGCCCCGGCACCCGGTGCGGCCGGGCTGCGTATCGTCCCCGACCTGGCCGAGGGGCCGGGCCGGGCGAGCGACGGCGGGAAGACGTGGACGTACCGGCTGCGCTCCGGCGTCACGTTCGAGGACGGCACGCCGGTACGCGCCCGCGACGTGAAGTACGCGGTCGCGCGCAGCAACTACAGCGCCGAGCTCACCGACGCACCCCGCGACCTGCGCGACGTCCTCAGTGGCACGTACTGGGGTCCCTACCTCGATCCGGACCTCGACCACTTCACCGGCGTCACCACACCTGACGACCGGACGGTGGTCTTCCACCTGAAGCGCCCGTTCGCCGACTTCGACCAGCTCGCCGCGGGCCCGCAGACCGCGCCGGTGCCGAAGTCGGCCGACACCAAGCTGCACTACGAGCGGCATCCCGTCTCGACCGGCCCGTACCGCTTCGAACGGCACGCCGTCGGCGAGAGCTTCACCCTGGTCCGCAACCCCAAGTGGGGCCACGACCCGAACCGCGCCGCGCTGCCCGACCGGATCGAGGTCACCGAGAAGGTCGCCGCCGCCGACGTCGACGCCCGCCTCCTCGCCGGCACCGCGGACGCCGACCTGGCCGGCGCGGGTGTCCTGCCGCGGACCCGCGCCACTATCCTCGCGTCCCCGCACCGGCGGGCGCGGGCCGACGACCCGCTCACCGGACTGGTGCGGTACGCCATGCTGCCCGCCGGCGTGAAGCCCATGGACGACCTGCACTGCCGCCGCGCCGTGCAGTACGCCACCGACCGGAACGCGGTCCAGGCCGCGTACGGGGGGCCGATGTCCGGCTCGGTGGCGACGAACGTCCTGCCCCCGACGATCGGGTACATCAGATCGGAGCTGTATCCCCGCGACCTCGCCCGCGCACGCCAGGAACTGCGGGACTGCGGCCGCCCGAGCGGCTTCACGACCGCCATCGCGGTCCGCGACGACCGCCCCGGCGACGCCGCCGCGGCCCAGGCCCTCAGCCGCTCCCTGGGCGCGGTGGGGATCGGCACCCGGATCACGTCGCTGTCGGCGTTCAAGTGGGGGAGCACCGCCGGCTCACCCGCGTACGTCCACGCCCACGGCCTGGGCATCGTCATCGACTCCTGGGCGGCGAATTATCCGACCGGGTACGCCTTCCTGGCCCCGATCACCGGCGCCGTCACCAAGACCGGCAACCACAACATCATGGAACTGCGCGACCCGGCGGTGAAACGCATCCTGGCCGCCGGCGAGAAGACCACCGACCGGGCCCGCCGCGCCGCCACCTGGGCTGTGGCCGACCGGAAGGTGATGGAGGACGCCTCCCTGGTGCCCCTCATCAACGAGCGGACCGTGGTGTACCGCCCGGCGTCCCTGCGCAACGTCTACGTCCACCCGGCCTACGGAACCTACGACCTGGCCGCCCTGGGCACCGGCTGACGGCCGGCGCCCAGGGCGCGAATCCCTACTCGAAGGCGATGGCCTTCAGGACGTCCAGGCGCGAGGCGCGCCAGGCCGGCCAGAGGGCGGCGAGCACCCCGATGATCGCCGACAGCACGACGTAGGCCACGAGCGTGGGGATCGGGACGCTGAGCACGTCGAGCCCCTGGTCGCTCACCGCGTGCTGGATGGCGATCCCGAACACCACGCCGATCGCGATGCCCAGCAGGCCGCCGAAGACCGCGATGACCACCGACTCCAGCCGGATCATGCGCCGGGTCTGGCGGCGGCTGGTCCCGACGGCACGGAGCAGGCCGATCTCGCGGGTCCGTTCGATCACCGACAGCGCGAGGGTGTTGATGATCCCCAGGGCGGCGATGATGATCGACAGTGCCAGCAGCACGGTCAGCAGCGTGACGAACTGGTCGATGCTCTGCTGCGCGCTCTTCTTGACGTCGGACTGGTCCTGGACCTTGAGGTTCGGGTATCCGCTCAGCGCCCGCTCGATGCCGGCCTTCGTCGCGGCGTCCGCCTTGTCCGTGTTGATCATCAGGCCCAGCCCGGCCGGATGCTCGGTGTGCGCCTGGTACGCGGGCAGCGCCAGGACGCGCGCCCCCAGCAGTTGGTTCTTGGCGTAGATCCCGTCGACCCGCAGGTGTTCGGTCCCGCCGTCCGCGAACCGCGCCGTCACGGCCGAGCCCACGGTGAGCTTCTCCGACGTCGCGGTCGACTCGTCCACCATCAGGCCGTCACGGCCCAGGTCCGCCGAGCCCGACCGCAGCGTCAGCTTGGCGGCCCGTACGAAGTCGGCCGGCCGCTCGGTAGCGATGAACGAATGCTGGTCCGTGCCCTCCTTGAACCGCCCCTGGTACGCCGAGGTCACCAGCTCGACACCCGGCACGGCGCGTACGGCCTTGGCCGGCTCCTCCGGGCTCAGCCCCGGCGAGGCCGGCGTGACCATGTAGTCGGCGGCGAACTCCTTGTCGACCTGCCCCGACACCGACGCCTTCGCCGACGAGGCCATCACGTTGATCGCGCTGACCAGGGCCAGCCCGATCATCAACGCGGACGCCGTGGCCGCCGTACGGCGCGGGTTGCGCAGGGCGTTCTGGGTCGCGAGCCGCCCCGGCG
>DASQPY010000623.1:0-4509 GCA_035643735.1 Actinoallomurus sp.
CTCGAGCTGGATGCCGGCGGTCGGCGACCAGCCCCTGAGATCGGCCAGCGTCGCGGCGCGCGACACCCGCCAGGCGGGGAAGTTCGACAGGCCCCAGTGGAGGATCTTGCCGGAGCGTACGAGGTCCTCGAAGGCGCCCGCGATCTCCTCGACCGGCGTGATGTCGTCGGGGAAGTGCGCCCAGTAGAGGTCGATGTAGTCGGTGTTCAGGCGCCGTAGGCTCGCCTCGACCGAGGTGATCATGGCCTTGCGGCTGTTTCCGAGCCGGGAGATGTCCGGCTTCCCACCGTGCGTCACTGAGCCGTTGGAGTACTTGGTGGCCAGCACGAAGTGATCGCGGTCGGCGGCGAGGAAGTCACCCAGCATCTCCTCGGACTCGCCGACCTGGTAGCCGTCGGCGGTGTCGATGAAGGTCCCGCCCGCCTCGGCGAACCGGTCGAAGATCTTCTGGGCCTCCGGGCGCTCGGCGCCGGTTCCCCAGCGGGTGCCGAAGTTGCCCGCGCCCAGCGCGTACTCCGAGACGCGCAGTCCGGTCCGGCGGCCGAAAGTCGTGTAGCGCATGGTTCCTCCGCAGCAAGTAAACCGATCGTTATACCTCGACGCTAGCAGTGGTTCACGGCAAAGTAAAACGATCGGTACCATGGCGTGTGTGACTGCATCATCAACGCCGGTCCGGCAGAGCCGCGGGGGCCGTGGGGCGCGGGGGCGGATCCTCGAAGCGGCGACCCGGCTGTTCTACGAACAGGGCATCAACGCCACCGGCATCGGCGAGCTGACCGACGTCGCGCACGTCTCCAAACGAACTCTCTACCAGCACTTCGAGGGCAAGGACGAGCTGGTCGCGGCGTACCTGCGCCGCTTCGACGACGAGCGGCTCCTGCCGCGTGAGCAGGTCCTCACCCGTACGGATCTGGCCCCGCGCGACCGGCTGCTGGGCCTGTTCGACGATCTGGAGGAGGCGGGCCAGGGTCCGTTCCGCGGCTGCCCGTACCTCAACGCCGCCGCCGAGATCGCCGACCCCGGCCACCCTGCGCGCCTACTGGCCACCGAGCACAAACGTGTCTTCCGGGAGCTGATACGGGAGACCGCCCGCGAGGCCGGCGTCGCCGATCCCGGCACTCTGGCGGACCGGCTCGCGATCCTCTTCGACGGCGCGCTCGCGCAGAGCGCCCTGCTGAACGACCGCGCACCCCTCCGCCACGCCCGATCGACCGCCGATGCCCTTCTGTCCGCGGCCGGCTCGCCCCCGGCGCACTGAGCCGCCGCGGGCCGTCGCGCGACAGCCGCGCCGGGCCCCGCCATGCGGACGCGGCGAGGTCAGGGGCGATCCTGGAGGCGTGGACCCGCGCTGCCTGATCGTCGATGACGACGTCATGTTCCTGACGGCACTGCGCCACATGCTCGAACGCGGCGGTGTTGAGGTCGTCGGTACGGCCTCGACCGGCGATGCGGCACTGGAACGCGCCGAGGACGTCCGGCCGGGCATCGTGCTGATCGACGTCCGCCTGGGCGCCGAGAGCGGCTTCGACGTCGCCCGGCGTATCGAGGAACGCGCCGCCACGTTGGGCGGGAGGCCGGTCATCATTCTCGTCTCGACGCGTCCCGAGGACGAGCTCGCCGACCGGATGGCCGCCCATCCCTCTCTGAGGTTCCTGGACAAGACCACCGTGTCGGCGGACAAGATCAGGGAATTGCTCTCAGACACGCACTAGCTGGCGTTGAGAAAGGCGAGAACCGCGAGGACCCGGCGGTGGTCTGCGGTAGTCTCCGGGAGGCACAGCTTGGTCAGGATGCTGTGCACGTGCTTCTCCACCGTCGGCTCCGTGATCCACAGCTTGTGGACGATGCCGGCGTTGGACCGGCCCTCCGCCATCAGTGCGAGGACCTCGCGCTCACGGGCGCTGAGCTTGGCCAGGGGGTCCCCGCGCCGGTGGGCGGCGAAGAGCCGCTGTACCAGGAACGGGTCGATGACCGAACCGCCCTTGGAGATGCGGTCGAGCGCGTCGATGAGCTCGGCGACGTCGGTGACCCGGGTCTTGAGCAGGTAGCCGATGCGGTTGCCGCTGGAAAGCAGCTCCAGGGCGTGATCCACCTCAACGTACGCGGACAACACGAGGATGGCGATCGAGGGGAACTCCTTGCGGATCTCCGACGCCGTCTGCAGTCCTTCGGTGGTGCCGGTCGGGGGCATCCGTACGTCCACGATGGCCAGGTCGGGAACGAGCTCGCGGACGAGTTCGAGCAGCCGGGGGCCGTCACCGGCCTGCCCCACCACGTCGAAGCCCTCGCGGGTCAGGAGGCTCGCCACACCCTCGCGGAGCAACACGTCATCGTCGGCCACGATCACGCGCCCCCGCGGGGAAACCGGACCGTTACTCTTGCGCCCGATCTCGGGCAGTCTGTGTCCTGCCATCGCCCGCTCAATGATACTCGACACCCACGGCCACCAGCGGAAACGCCGCTGTCACGGCCCCGGGGCCCTCGTGTGCGGCACTCGTCCTATGGAGATCCGAAAAGGCGTCACATTAGATGTCTGACGATTAATTGAGCTAGCAATCACGCATTGTATGGATGATCAGCTGATCCAGGGCAAGGTGTAACGATGTGCTCGCCATTCACTACCTTGTCCTCTAACCTCTTGCCTGTGCGGCGACGGGGGAAATCGTCGTCGAGAGTGGCGTAGCCGGCCCCAGAGCACGGCTCACCACGGCGTGATCTACCAGGCCAGCGCCCTGGACAACTGATCCGTGCTTCCCGATCTCCTGTTGAAGGGCACGGATCGAGAGCGGTCCGTCCACCTCCGCCCGCCGGACGGCGGTCGCGGGCTACCGCCGATGCCCTCACTCCTCTACCAGCTCTGCCCGTCCGGCGTACCGGCTCGCGATCCGGCGTGAACCGCGGGAGCGCGCTCCATCTTGGGGGCGATGCGCGGATCCGGAGACCCGAGGTCGTACGGGCGACACCCAACTGACGTAGTGGCGAACCAGGCAACGCCTGCTCGCCATTAGGGGGACTTCCGCGTGGGCGTGACGACTGTCAAGGATGTGACCCATCCACCCGGTGAAGGGTGGGTCCACGTCAGCGAACTGCGGCCGCTCCTCGCCGCGATGCCGGCCCTGAGCGACGGCGACTTCCGGGTACGGCTGCCCGCCGAGAACGAGGGCATCGCGGGCGACCTCGCCCGTGCGTTCAACCAGATCGCCGACCGCAACCAGCACTTCGCGGGCGAGCTGAGCCGGGTGACCCGCGAGGTGACTCGCCATGGGCGGCTGGACGAGCGGTTGTCGCCGGGCTCCGGCCATGGATGCTGGACCGCGAGCGTGGAGTCGGCGAACACCCTGATCGAGGCGCTGGTGGTACCCGCGGCGAAGGCGACCCGGGTCCTGGACGCGGTGGCCGACGGCGACCTCACCCAGCGCATGGACCTGAACGACGGCAACCGTCCGCTGCGCGGTGACCTGCGCCGGCTGGGACAGCGGATCAACCAGATGGTCGACCAGCTGTCGATGTTCACCGGCGAGGTGACGCGGCTCGCCCGCGAGGTCGGTACCGAAGGACGCCTGGGCGGGCGCGCGAAGGTGCGCGGCCTGACGGGTACCTGGTGCGACGTGACCGAGGCGGTCAACACCATGGCCGACCGCCTGACCGACCAGGTGCGGGACATCGCCGTGGTGACCAAGGCGGTGGCCAGTGGCGACCTGACCCGGTCGGTGACCGTCGAGGCGACCGGTGAGCTGCTGGAGCTCAAGCTGACCGTCAACACGATGGTGGACCAGTTGTCGGCGTTCGCCGGTGAGGTCACGCGTGTGGCCGGAGAGGTGGGTACGGAGGGACGGCTCGGCGGCCGGGCCCAGGTGCGTGGGGTGTCGGGGGTCTGGAAGGACCTGACGGACAACGTGAACTTCATGGCCTCGAACCTGACGTCGCAGGTCCGCAACATCGCGCAGGTCACGACGTCGGTGGCCAACGGTGATCTGTCCAAGAAGATCACTGTCGACGCGCAGGGCGAGATCCTCCAGCTCAAGACGACCGTCAACACGATGGTGGACCAGTTGTCGGCGTTCGCCGGTGAGGTGACACGGGTCGCCCGTGAGGTCGGTACGGAGGGCAACCTCGGTGGCCGGGCCCAGGTTCCCGGTGTGTCGGGGATGTGGAAGGACCTGACCGACAACGTGAACTTCATGGCGGACAACCTGACCTCACAGGTCCGCAACATCGCCCAGGTCGCGACGGCGGTCGCCCAGGGCGATCTGGGCAAGAAGATCGACGTCGATGCTCGCGGCGAGATCCTCGAACTCAAGACCACCATCAACACGATGGTGGACCAGTTGTCGGCGTTCGCCGGTGAGGTGACGCGCGTCGCCCGCGAGGTCGGCACCGAGGGCAACCTCGGCGGTCAGGCGCAGGTCCGTGGGGTGTCGGGGGTCTGGAAGGACCTGACGGACAACGTGAACTTCATGGCCTCGAACCTGACGTCGCAGGTCCGCAACATCGCGCAGGTCACGACGT
>DASQPY010000624.1:0-3507 GCA_035643735.1 Actinoallomurus sp.
CGGGAAGCACGCGTCAGGCGGTTTACCGGGCATTGACACCGATAGCGGAGCTGGTTAGCGTCCCTTCACTACCGTGAAACATTTTTCACTTCTGTTGAAAGATGTGGGTCGCTACGGAGCCGAAGATGAACGAGCAAGAGCTTCACCGGTCACTGACCGGCCGCCAGCTGTCGATGATCGGGCTCGCCGGGGCGATCGGGACGGGACTGTTCCTCGGCTCCAGCCTCGCCATCTCCCACGCCGGACCGTCGACGGTGGTCGCGTACGTCGCCTGCGCGCTGATCGCGCTGGTCATCGGGTGGGCCCTCGCCGAGATGTCGGTGGTGCATCCCGCCGCCGGGTCGTTCGGGACCATCGCCCGTGAGTATCTCGGCGCCTGGGCCGGCTTCGTCGTGCGATGGACCTACTGGACCATCCAGGTGATCGCGGTCGGGGGTGAGGTCATCGCCGCCGGTATCTACACGCAGTACTGGTGGCCGCACCTTCCGCTGTGGGTCCCCGTCGTCATCTTCTCCGCCGTGGTGCTCGGCGTGAACCTGATCGCCGTGTCCTTCTTCGGAGCCATCGAGTACTGGTTCTCGATGATCAAGGTGACGGCGATCGTCGTCTTCATCCTGCTCGGCCTGGCCTACATCTTCCTCGGGCTGCCCGGCCACCCCGCGGTCGGCACGCACAACATCAGCGGCCACGGCGGGTTCTTCCCGCACGGCCTGAGCGGTCTGGGACTGGCGTTCGTCTTCGTCATCTTCAGCTACATCGGCACCGAGGTCGTCGCGGTCACCGCCGCGGAGTCGGCGGACCCCACCCGCGACATTCCGCGCGCCGCGCGCCGCATGGTGCTGCGGCTCGCGCTCTTCTACTGCCTGGCGATCGCGGTCGTGGTGACGATCGTGCCCTGGACGCAGACCGCCGAGGGAGGGGACGTGACCGCGAGCCCGTTCGTCCGCCTCTTCGACATCGCCGGCATCCCGGCCGCGGCCGGCGTCATGAACTTCGTCGTGCTGACCGCGGCGCTGTCGAGCGCGAACGCCAACACCTACCTCACGACCCGGATGCTGCACGCGCTCGCCGTCGACCGGCACGCGCCCGCCTGGATGGGGCGGCTCAGCCGGCGGGGTGTCCCCTACCGCGCCATCGTGCTGTCCGGCATCGGACTGGCCGTCGCCGCGTACCTGTCGGTCAACTCCGCCGACAACGCGTACGTCATCCTGTTCGGCCTCTCGGTGTTCGGCGCGCTGATCGTGTGGATCTTCATCCTGGCCACGCACATCGCGTTCCGCCGCCGGCGCACCGCACAAGGACTGCCTCCCTCCCCGATACGCCTGTGGGGGGCGCCGGTCACCACCGCGATCACCGCCCTGACGCTGCTGGCCATCCTCGTGTCCACGGCGTTCATCGACTCGCTCACGTCCGCGTGGAAGGCCGGCATCCCGTTCTTCGTGCTTCTCCTGATCGCGTACTGGCTTGTCTCACGGCGGCATCCGGCCACGGAGGACCCGCTGCCGGACAGCACGGTGGGCCCCGCCGACGAGCCGGTCACGCCGGCAGGTGGTCCTTCGGCACGCGCCTGAGGATTCCGGAGGCCTCCCGGGCCGGTCAGGCGTCGCGGAGGAGCTCGCGGTGCGTACGCAGGCCGGCGAGAAGCCGTTCGATGTCGTCGGCGGTGTTGTAGCAGTGGGGCGAGATCCGCAGGTTGCCGGCCCGCGACGAGGTGACGATGCCGTCCGCCTCGAGCCGCGCCACGAGATCCTCGGCGTCGGTGGCGGCCACCGCGATCATCGGGCCGCGTTTCGAGGGATCCTTCGGTGTCGCCACGACACCGCCCATCGCGGTGACCTCGTCGATCAGCCGGTCGTTGAGCCGGCCGACGTGCTCCATCGTGGCTTCGATACCGATCTCCAACATCAGCTCGACACCCGCGATGGCCGCGTACACCGGGGGAATCGGCGGAGTGCCCGCCTCGAATCGGCGGGCCGTAGGCGAGGGCCGGTAGCGGTCGATGTGCATCGCGTGGATGTCCTCGTCGGCGAACCAGCCGGTCGTGGTCGGCACCAGGTGGCCGGTCGTGGTCGGATCGGCGTACAGGTAGCCGACCCCGGGCGAGGCCAGCAGATACTTCAGCGCCCCGCCCACGACGAAGTCCACGCCCAGCGCGCCGACGTCGATCGGCACCGCACCCGCGGCCTGGTAGGAGTCCACCAGGACCAGGGCGCCGCGTTCGTGCGCGAGCCGGGCGATCGCCTCGATGTCGAGCCGGCTGCCGTTCCGGTAACAGACATGGGTCACCGAGACGAGCGCGGTCCGCTCGTCGATCGCCTCGGCGAGCCGGTCCAGGGAGAGGGTGTTGTCCGCCTCGGCCGGCACGTGGACGACCCTGGCGCCCCGGCGCTCCTGCGCGTGCCAGATCTGGCCGATGGTCGGGAACTCCAGGTCGGTGGTGACCACGGTGTCGCGCTCGCCGAAGTCCAGCGCGGACGCGACCGCGCTCACCCCCGCGGAGGCCGACGTGGTGACGGCCACGTTGTCGGGCTCGGTGTGCAGCACGCGCGCGAACGCCGCCCGCGCCCGTTCGGCGCGGTCCACCCAGTGGCTCCACAGCGAACCCTCGGCCTCCAGGCTCCGCAGGTAGTCCTCGTACGCCGCCCGCACCGAGTCCGCGAGCGCCCCCTGCGAGCAGCTGTTCAGGTACACCTTGTGCTGGAAGACCGGGAAACGGTGCCGGACACCCTCACCGAGATCGCTCATTCCTCATCCCTCTCCGCCGCCCGTACGTGTTGTGCCGCTGCCTTCGACCTTAGGTGGCTTTTAACGTGTATCAAAGAATTTCAACCGTGTTGACGGCGGTCCTCGCCTGGCCGGTGCGTGCGAGGATGGCGGGGTGGTAGGCACCCGGATTCGCGCGCTGCGCACAGCCCGCGGAATGACGGTCACCGAACTCGCGCGACTCGCCGAAGTGTCGACCGGCCTGGTCAGCCAGGTCGAGCGCGAGATCGCCGACCCGAGCCTGGTGACCATCCGCAAGATCGCCCGAGCGCTCGACGTCCCGCTGTTCAGCCTCTTCGCGGAGGCGGAGAGCGACGAGCTCGCCGTGGTACGCGGAGACGGCCGGGTGAACGTCCGGTCACCGCGCGGAGGAATCACCTACTCGCGCATCTCCGCCGGACGCGGGCGGCTCGAGGTCCTCCATGGTGCCCTGTCCCCCGGCGGCGCGTCGTCCCCCGAACCCTGGTCACATCCGAGCGAGGAATGCACCCTCGTGACCGCCGGCCGGCTCGTCGTGGAGGTCGCCGGCAACGAGTACTCCCTCGCCACCGGCGACAGCTGCCACTTCGACTCCCGCCTCCCGCACCGCTACCTCAACCCGCACGACGAACCGGCCGAGTTCGTCGTCTCGGTCACCCCGCCCGGCTACTGACCGGGTGCGCGGTCAGTCCTCCTCTTCGAGCTTGTTCCGGAGCTTCGCGAGCACCTTCGCGGCCGGCGGCGGTGCTGAGATTGCTGAAGAAC
>DASQPY010000625.1:0-3774 GCA_035643735.1 Actinoallomurus sp.
TGATCTCCCAGCTCCCTCTCGTCGTGCTGATCGGACTGTGGTTCGCCGCCGGCCGCGGCCTCGCGGTACCTCGCGCCGAGCGCCTCCTCGAGGCCGAACTGTCGACATCGCTCAAGGATCCCGGCGGACCCGTCCCTATATCCGGGACAGACCGCGGAAGGGCGGTCGACCATCAGCGACGGTCGCTTCCGTGACGCCGCCACCGCACTCGAGCTCGCTCCGGCCGCGCTGATGGGGCCGCCTGGCCGGCCGGTTTCCACACGTGTGCGCGTGCTGCCGCACGCGCACCTCGGACCAACGGTATGGGCCAAGGTGCCCCGATGAGGGAGGACGAGGAACTGCTCCGGCCACGGGAGGTCGCCACCCTGTTCGGCGCCCGCCCGGCCACCATCGCCCGCTGGGCACGGGAAGGCCGGCTGACCTCGATGCGCACACCGGGCGGCCACCGCCGCTACGTCCGCTTCTCGGTGCGCGACGACTTGGGCCCGGGCAAGAGTTCACGAGGATAAGCGCACAAGGCCGACCCTCAGGACGTCGGCTGAGCGGATCGAAGGCGTTCGACCAGGAAGTCCTGTTCGGCCGCGTTGTCGCTCAGGGCCAGTGCCGCACGGTACGCCTCGGCGGCCTCCGCGTGGCGGCCCAGGCGGCTCAGGAGGTCCGCCTTCGTGGCGGGCAGGTAGCGGTAGCCCGCCAGCCGCCCCTTCTCCTCGAGTCGCTCCACCTCGGCCAGTGCCGCCGCCGGGCCGGTGACCATCGACACCGCGACCGCCCGGTTGAGGGCCACGACCGGCGAGGGCCATACGCGCAGCAGGGCGTCGTACAGCGTGAGGATCTGGGACCAGTCCGTCGCCTCGTACGTCGCAGCCTCGGCGTGCAGGGCCGCGATCGCCGCCTGCAGGGAGAACCGCCCCGGCGGCCCCGCGCTCAGCGCCGCCACGACCAGCCGGTCGGACTCGGCGATCATCGCGCGGTCCCACAGTGAGCGGTCCTGCTCCTCCAGGCGCAGCAGGCGGCCTGTGGCGTCCGTACGTGTCGTGCGGCGTGCGTGGTGGGCCAGCAGCAGGGCGAGGAGACCCGTGACCTCACGGTCGGCCGGCAGCAGAAGAAGCAGCATGCGCGCCAGGTCCATGGCACGGGTGGTCAGGTCGTCCCGGACGAGCGACGAGCCCGAAGGCGCGGTGTGGCCCGTCGCGTAGAGCAGGTGGATCACGGTCAGTACCGCGTCGAGGCGCTCGGGCAGGGCGGCGGCGTCCGGCACCGCGTACGGGATGCGCGCGGCCGCGATCTTCTTCTTCGCCCGGGTGAGACGGGCGGCCATCGTCGCGTCGGGGACGAGGAAAGCCTGCGCGATGTCCGGCGTCGCCACCCCGCACACCAGCCGCAGCGTGAGCGCGACCTGCGCCTCCTGGCCCAGGGCGGGGTGGCAGCAGGTGAAGATCAGTCGTAGCCGGTCGTCGGGAATCGGCTCGGCAGGAACGGTCATCTCGGTCTCCTCGGGGACCAGCAGCAGAGGAAGCTTCTCGGTCAGGGTCAGGCCGCGCCGCATCGTGTTGAGCGCACGCCGCCTCGCGACCGTCGTCAGCCACGCGCCCGGCCGGTCGGGCACGCCGGAGGACTCCCACGTGCTCAGCGCCTGGACGTACGCGTCCTGCACCGCCTCCTCGGCCGCGTCGATGTCGCGTGTCACCCGCACCGTCGCCGCGAGCACGTAGGCCCACTCGCGACGGTGCGCCTCGGCGACGGCCTCCTCGACCCCGCTCACATCACCCCGAAGCCGGTCAGCGGCCTGACCTCGACTCCGCCGTTCGCGATCGGCGTCAGCGCGGCCAGCGCCAGCGCGTGGTCGAGGTCGCGTGCCTCCAGCACGAAGACCCCGGCCATCGCCTCCTTGGTCTCGATGAACGGGCCGTCGGTGATCAGGTCCCCGCGGATCGCCGTGGCCGTGCCGCTCGGTTCCAGCGCGAGCCCGGCGAGCACCCGGCCGCCCTGATCCGCGATGCGCTCGGGCAGCCGCCCGTGCGCCTCCAGGAGTTCCGGCGACGGACCGCCGGGCGTCTCATGCTCGAAGATGAGCACCGCGTACTGCGCCATCAGGCCTCCATCTCGGTCGAGAAGATCTCGTTCAGCCATCCGCTCCACGCGGCCTCGTCGGCGTCGCCCTCGAACACGTGGAGCGCCACACCGACCGGCCGGCCCCACCGGTCGCGGCCGTAGAAGCGGTACAGCGCGTCCGCGCCGCGAACGCCGAGGAACGTGTCCG
Source organism: Actinoallomurus sp. (assembly GCA_035643735.1). GTDB lineage: Bacteria > Actinomycetota > Actinomycetes > Streptosporangiales > Streptosporangiaceae > Actinoallomurus. The sequence continues at coordinate 2,261 of DASQPY010000625.1, forward strand.
TCGCGTAGTCCACGATCCCCTCGATCGGCGGCAGCCCGGCGGGCTCCCACCGTACGGTGTCGCCCACGGCGGGGTTCCCGGCGCCGAGCGCCTCCCGTATCCGGGCGAACCCGTCGTGCCGTGACGAGGCCGGCGCGTCGACGCTGAAGTAGGTGGCGTCACGGCCGGAGAAGTGGCGCAGGTACTCGCCGAGCGAGTGGTAGTAGAACGCGGTGTGCCGCCGGCAGGCGTCGAGTTCGAGGTCGTAGTCCCCGGACATCACGCCCCGATGGACGAAGTGCAGGTGCGTGCCGTCCCCCCGCGGCGAGAGTGTGTAGTCGAGCTGGTTGAAGTCCGCGCCGGCCTCGGCACGGGTGACGAAGCGGCGGTACGGGTCCCAGACGGTCACCGTGCCGCCGTCGTCCGTCAGCCCCCGCTCGGCGCCGCCCACCCGGGGCTCGTACGCGATGTCCCAGAGCCAGCCGCGGGTGTGCTTCGTGAACGCGTCCCACACCTGCTGCGGGCTCGCGGGCAGCTCGCCGTCCCACGTGACCTCGAACTCACGGGCCATGTCGTCATCCTCCATAGATCGTCGCTCACAAGGACGACAAGCGCGGATGGCTGGAATCGACAGCGCCGCGAAAAAAGTTTCCATCCGGCGGTGCAAACCGGACCTATTGCCCGCCCTGGCATGGTTCGGTTCCTCTCACGGCGCGACGCGTGGGGAGTGCGCCTGGAAAGGGAACGCGATGGATCCGCTGCGGGCGGAAGATCCTCGGCGGATCGGCGCCTACCACCTGCTGGGGCGGCTCGGCGCCGGGGGCATGGGGATGGTCTACATCGGACGCTCGCCCGCAGGGCTCCCCGTGGCGATCAAGGTCGTGCACGCCGAGCTCGCCGACGACCCGTCGTTCCGCGGGAGGTTCGCCCGTGAGGTGACGGCGGTGCGGGCGGTCAGCGGCGCGTTCACCGCGGCGGTGATCGACGCCGACCCGAACGCGCCCAGTCCCTGGCTCGTCACCGCGTTCCTGCCCGGCATGACACTGCACGACGCCGTCACCCGGCACGGACCGTTCCCCGTCCCGGCGGTGTACGCGCTCGGCGCCGGCCTGGCCGAGGCTCTGATCTCGGTGCACCGCGCCGGCGTCGTGCACCGTGACCTCAAGCCCGCGAACGTGATGCTCGCCCCGGACGGCCCCCGCCTGATCGATTTCGGCATCGCGCATGCGGCGGACGCGGCGGTGCTGACCCGTACCGGTTCCCTCATCGGCTCGCCGGGGTTCCTCGCGCCCGAACAGGCCGTCGGGGGAACGACCGGCCCGGCGAGTGACGTCTTCGCGCTCGGCGCGGTCCTCGCCTTCGCCGCCACCGGCGACAGCCCGTTCGTGCGGGGGAGCGCACCCGCGCTCATCTACCGGGTCGTGCACAACGCACCGCGGCTGGACGGTGTCGCGGATCCTGAGCTGCGCGCCCTGATCGCCGCCTGCCTGGACAAGAACCCGCGCAACCGGCCCGCGCCCGTGCAGCTGCTCCAG
>DASQPY010000626.1:0-5901 GCA_035643735.1 Actinoallomurus sp.
GCCGCCCGGACCGCCGTCCACGGTGCCCGACGACATTGAGGTCCACGACGCTCCTCATACGCTGCCTCTCAGCGTCCTAGGGCGTGTCTGACAGACGGCGTTCGCGGCGAGCGGCGTCCAGGCGGCGCCGCGCAAGGCGGAGGAGGGAGTCGGCCTGGTGCCGGCCGGCGACCGACGACAACGCGGCGAGGCGCCGCCTGGACGCCGCGCAGCCGGACTGGGGTCCGTCCGAGATTTCTTAGGCGGCCGACCACCCTCGCCGCCCGCAGAGCCGAGGCCGATCAGTGTCTCGGCCGGGTTTCCGCAGACCCGGCTCGCGCTGCTGATCGCCACCACGGCCCAGCCCCCGTGAGGCTCGGTAGCGTCGTCAGGCAAGCCCCCGCAGAGTGCCGGTCCACGGCGAGGATCGACGGCAAGGCCCACCCCACACGACGCGAAAGCGTCTCCACGAAAGCTCCCCCACGACGCCGGGCGACGGCACGTACCGATCGGCGCCACGGCCGGGGCCGGCTCGCGCCGCACCGAAGTTCCCTCGCGGGAGGGCTTCCGAAGCGAAGGGCGGCGAAGGGCGCTCATGCGTCGGCTTCCAGCTTCAGTTCGGCGTACGGCGCCCGTCTCAGCTCCACCTCCGGTGGCACCAGCGGAAGCGGCGAGCCGCGCAGTTCGGCGCCGGCCACGCGCGGCAGGGACAGTCGGAACTGTGAGCCCTGGTCCGGCTCGCCCCATGCCTGTAGCCAGCCGCCGTGCAACCGGGCGTCCTCCTTGGAGATCGACAGTCCCAGGCCGGTGCCGCCCGTGGTGCGGGCGCGGGCGGGGTCGGCGCGCCAGAAGCGGTCGAAGACCATGTGGGCCTCGCCCGGGCGCAGGCCGCAGCCGTGGTCGCGTACGGCGACGGCCACCGCGTCGCGGTCGGCCGCCACGCTGATCACGATGTCCTTGCCCTCGCCGTGCTCGACGGCGTTGACGAGGAGGTTGCGCAGGATGCGTTCGACCCGGCGGCGGTCGACCTCGGCCATGGTCGCCTCGCCCGGGAGCTGTTGCACGATCTTGCTGCCCTTGCGCTCGGCCAGGTCCTCGGTGTCGCCGACGGCGCGCAGGACCAGTTCGCGTATGTCGATCGACTCGGCGTCCAGGGTGGCCGCGCCGGCGTCGTACCGGCTGATCTCCAGCAGGTCGGCCAGCAGGCCCTCGAAGCGTTCGAGCTGGCTCTGCAGCAGCTCGGCCGACCGGGACGCCAAGGGATCGAAGTCCTCACGGGCCTCATAGAGGACGTCGGCGGCGATGCGGATCGTGGTCAGGGGCGTGCGCAGCTCGTGTGAGACGTCCGAGACGAACTGGCGCTGGACCTTCGACAGCTCCTCCAGCTGGACGATCTTCTCCTGGAGGTTGGCGGCCATGTCGTTGAACGACGTGGCGAGTCGAGCCAGGTCGTCCTCGCCGCGTACCTTCATCCGTTCTTCGAGCCGGCCGGCGGCCAGTCGCTCGGCGGACTGCGCCGCGAGGCGTACCGGGATCACCACCTGGCGGGTGACGAGCGAGGCGATCGCGGCGAGCAGGAGCACGAGCGCGGCTCCGACGCCGAACAGCGTCCGCTGGACGACCGTCAGGCTCTGTCGCTCCTGGCTCAGCGGGAACAGGTAGTAGAGCTGGTAGCCGTTGACCTTGGTGCCGACGATCAGACCGGCCGCCGAGGTGCCGTCGTCATAGGACAGGCGCCCGTACGTGCGGTACGGCGTGCTGGCGAGGGAGCGCTGGACCTGTTCGGACAGCCGGGGCGGCACGCTGTCCAGCTTGATGGCGTTGCTGCTGAAGCCGGCGATGCCCGGGTCGTTCTCATCGATGATGATGACCTCGTACAGGCCCGCCGGCCCGCTGCGCCGGGCCAGCGTGGTCACCACGTCGTTGAGCGCGTTGCTGGTCTCCTGGTCAGTGGGCCCGGTGGCCAGCCGGCCCTGCGCCACGCCGACGCCGTCGTCGAGCTGGAGCAGCGCGGCGCGTTCCTTGGCCTCCAGCAGAGCGTTGGTGATCTGCTGCATCAGGAACACGCCCAGCACGGCGACGACGACGCCGGAGACGACCAGCGTCGTCGTGACCACGCGTACGCGGATCGAGCGGCGCCAACTGGTGTTGGCCGCGCCAAGACCGGCCCGGGCCACGCGGCGAACCACACGCAGGCCTCGCTGGGCCGTCGCCTTCAAGGGGATCCGCACGGTCATGGCCGGGGCGCACGGGCCGGGCGCTAGGCCGGGCCCGCCTTGTACCCGACGCCGCGTACCGTGACGACGATCTCCGGGTGCTCGGGATCCTTTTCGATCTTTGCGCGGAGCCGCTGGACGTGCACGTTGACCAGCCGGGTGTCGGCGGCGTGACGGTAGCCCCAGACCTGCTCGAGCAGGACCTCGCGGGTGAAGACCTGGCGCGGCTTGCGGGCCAGCGCCACGAGGAGGTCGAACTCCAAAGGAGTGAGCGGAATGTGCCGGTCGCCTCGCTTGACCGAGTGACCGGCCACGTCGATCGCGATGTCGCCGATCTGCAGCAGCTCCGGTGTCGGGTCGTCGGTGCGGCGAAGCCGTGCGCGAACGCGCGCCACGAGCTCCTTGGGCTTGAAGGGCTTGACGATGTAGTCGTCCGCGCCCGATTCGAGACCGAGAACGACGTCGACCGTGTCGCTCTTGGCGGTGAGCATCACGATCGGCACACCGGTCTCCGCCCGGATCTGACGGCACACGTCGATGCCGTCGATGCCGGGCAGCATCAGGTCGAGCAGCACGAGATCCGGGCGCGTCTCTCTGAACGCCTCGAGTGCCTTGTCACCGTCATGCACGAACGACGGTTCGAAACCCTCTCCCCGGAGCACGATGCCGAGCATCTCGGCCAAAGCGAGGTCGTCATCGACGACCAGCACGCGTCCTTTCATGTACCCTCATCGTCCGGCGTTGTCAGAGGCGGTCCCCCCAAGCAGGCCAAGGTTACCCCCGTTCGCCCGTGTAATGACCCCCTGCTCCGTGACGATCGCCGTTACCAGATGTCCGGGAGTCACGTCGAACGCCGGATTGTAGGCCGCGCTTCCCTCCGGGGCCATCCGCCGGCCGGCGATCAAGGTCACCTCCGCCGGGTCCCGCTGTTCGATCGGAATGTCACCTCCCGTACGGGCCTCCGGATCGAGCGTGCTGGTCGGCGCGACCACGACGAACGGCACTCCGTGATGGTGGGCCAGTACCGCCAGGGGATAGGTGCCGACCTTGTTGGCGACGCTGTGATCACGGGCGATGCGGTCGGCGCCGACCACCACCAGGTCGACCTCGCCGGCCGCGAAGAGACTGCCGGCCGCGTTGTCCGGCAGCACCGCGTACGGGATGCCGTGGCGCCGTGCCTCATACGCCGTGAGCCGCGCGCCCTGCAGGAGAGGGCGGGTCTCGTCCACCCACAGGTGCTTCAGGCGGCCGGCCCGGTGAGCGGCCACGACCAGCGCGAGGGCGGTGCCCTCACCGCCCGCGGCCAGGGCCCCGGCGTTGCAGTGGGTCAGGATGCGGGCGCCGTCCGGCACGAGCGTCAGCCCGTGTTCGCCCATCCGCGCGCTGGCCTGGGCCTCCTCGGCGGCGATGACGTGGGCCTCCGCCAGAGCATCGCGGCCCTCGGCGTACGCCGCCAGCACCCGCCGCGCGGCCCAGCCCAGGTTGACCGCTGTCGGCCGCGCGTCAATGACCTCCTCGGTGGCCGCCGGGACGTCGGCGCCGAGAGCGGCGGCGAGAGCGACGCCGTAACCGCCGGCGATCCCGAGCAGCGGCGCGCCGCGGACCGCGAGGCTTCTGATCGCCGTCACGAGGGAGGGAACGTCCCGGCAGACGAGTGTGACCTCGTCGTTCGGCAGCCGGGTCTGGTCGAGGAGAGCGATCGCGGGCCCCTCGGGCGGGTCGAGCCAGCGCAGCGCTTCCATGCCCCGATTTTGCCCTATTCGCGGCTGAAACCGGGGAGTCCTCTCACGTGATCACGTGACCACCGTTGCGCGTGGCAGGATGAGCCGTGTTCACAGCGGGCGGGGAGCAGGTATCGGGGAGTTGGGCGTGACCGACCCACATGCTTGGGCAGTACCGGGCTCCGGCACGCCCTCGTCCGATCGGTCCGAACCTTCGCCCGCCGAGCCGGCGCAGGCTCCGGCCGACGACGGCGAGCTGGAGATGGAGATCCCGCTACGCCCGCTCGGGGTCTCGGAGATCCTCGACGGTGCCGTCACCTACATCCGCCGCAACCCGCGCGCCACGCTCGGCATGTCGGCGATCCTGACGAGCGTCATCGAGATCATCGTCACGGTCGCCGAGTACTTCATCATCGGCGGGCAGGCCCGTACCGACGTCACACCGGACGCCCTCGCCCGGTCGCTGGGCTGGGCGTTCATCACGCTCAGCGCCGGCAGCCTGCTCACGGCCTACGTCGTGCTCCTGCTCAGCGGCCTGCTCGCGCCGGTCATGGCCCGTACGCTGCTGGGCCGCACGACGTCGTTCGGCGGGCTCTGGCGCATCGTACGGCCGCGCGTGCCACGTCTTCTCGGCGCCGCGACCCTCGTGATGGGGATCGTGTTCGTCACGGTGGCGGTCCCGTTCGCGCCGATGATCGCGGCGGTCGCGGGCAACGCGCCCGACAGCGTGCAGGCGATCACCTGGATCATCGGCGTACCCGTGGCGCTGGTGCTGATGGTGTCGGGTTATGTCTGGTTCGCGCTCGCGCCGCCCATCCTCGTCCTGGAGCGGCGTGGGGTGATCGCCTCGCTGCGCCGCTCGGCCGAGGTCGTACGGGGCCGGTGGTGGCGGTCGTTCGGCGTCCTGTTCCTCTCGCTGGTGATCACGTTGCTCGCCGGGTCCCTCGTGCTGCCGACGCCGTTCGCCATCGCCCAGCGGATCGTGCTGGGCATCAACCCGAACCCCTCCGGCTGGGCGCTCGTCGGCCTGGTGGCCCTGGGCGGGGTCGGCCGCATCATCGCCGGCACACTGGTCAACCCGTTCAACGCCTGCGTGATCGCGATGGTGTACGCCGACCGGCGCATGCGGCGTGAGGCGCTCGACCTCGAACTCCAGATGGAACCGCCGGACGATCCGGTCGCCGCCTGGCTGCCAGGACCGCTCACCGCTGCGGGCTCCGGCCCCCAGCCCAAGGTGCCGCGCGGCCCCCTCGTGATGCCGCCGGGCACGCCTCCGACGTACGCTCCCCCGTACCCGCCTCCGGGATGGAGCCAATGATCCCGTACGCCCCCCCGCCGGTCGACCGCGACCAGGCACGCGAACTCGCCCGTCGCGAGCTGCAGAAACAGATCTACCACCGCGACGAACCCTCGTTCCTCGACCGCATCCTGCGGAAGATCAGCGACTGGATCTCCTCGCTGCTCAACCACACGCCCGGCGACCATTCGGGCGGCACGAGCTGGACCGCGCTGATCATTCTCCTGGTGCTGCTGATCCTCGTGGCCGCCGCGGTCTGGTGGCGGATCGGCAACGTCCAGGGCAGCGCCGCCGAACGCGACGCCCTGCTGGACGACAGGCCCACCACCGCCCAGGACCACCGCGCCGCGGCCGAACGCCATGCCGCCGCGGGCGAGTGGCCCGAGGCCATCCGCGAACGCCTCCGCGCCATCGCCCGCGACCTGGAGGAGAGGGTCATCGTCGAACCGCGTCCTGGCCGTACGGCCGACGAACTCGCGAGCGAGGCGGGCGAGGCACTACCGGACCACGCCGAGGAGCTCACCATGGGCGTGCGGATCTTCGACGACGTCTGGTACGGCGGCCGGACCGGCGACGCGGAGGGCTACCAGCGGCTCACCGACCTCGACCGGCGGCTGCGCTCGGCGCGCCCCGCGCCGCTCGTCTCCACGGAGTCCGTGTGAGCACCGCGACGCCGGAGGCACCGGCC
>DASQPY010000627.1:0-4165 GCA_035643735.1 Actinoallomurus sp.
CGGTCGGCATCTTCGCCGCCCTGGTGGTGCTCGTCATCGCGCTGGCGTCCAAGAGTGAGATGACGACCGCGCGGGCCCTGTCCTTCAGCGCGGCGGCGTTCATCATCGTCCAGTGCCTCGGGCCGGGCAGTCAGCCGGCCCGCCGTCAGCTCGCCCGCATCTGGGGCGCCGTCGCACCCCGGCGCGACCGCGCGCTGATCGTCGTGGGCGTCGTCGGCCTGCTCACCTTCTTCCTTGTGTCGTTCTCGCTGAGCCAGACACCGGAACTGCGGCCCTTCAATTTTCCTCAGCTCAACGACGATCTGTCCCACACGCGGCATCAGATCCGCCAGTTGCTCGGGCACTGATCCCGTAGACGTGAGGCCGGTAGAGGGCTCCGAGACGGAGCGCGCAGGTCCGTACCGCCTCCTGGAGTTCGTCGGCGAGGGCGGCATGGGGATGGTGCGCCGCGGACTCGACGACCAGGGGCGCGAGGTCGCGGTCAAGCTGCTCAAGCCCGATCTGGCCGCGTACGCCGACTTCCGCCGCCGGCTTGCGCGCGAGGTGGACACGATGCGGCGCGTGCGCAGCCCGTACGTCGCCGAGGTGCTGGACGCCGACGTGTCCGCCGAGCGGCCCTACGTCGTCACGAGGTTCATCAAGGGCAGCCCCCTCGATGAGACGGTGCGCACCGGCGGGCCGCTCTCCGGCGAGGCGCTGCGGCGCGTGGCGACCGGCCTGGCGGACGCGCTGGTGGCGATCCACGGTGCCGGCGTCGTCCACCGCGACCTGAAGCCGACCAACGTCATGCTCGTCGACGGAACCCCCGTCGTCATCGACTTCGGCATCGCGCACGCGGTGGACGCCACCCGCCTCACGCGCCTGGGGCAGGTCGTCGGGACGCCCGGCTACATGGGACCCGAGATCATCGAGGGGGCGGCGCCGGGACCGGCGGTGGACGTCTACGGCTGGGCGGCCACCGTGACGTTCGCGGCGAGTGGCCGGTCGCCCTTCGGCACCGGTTCGCTGGAGTCGGTGCTGGCCCGCATCACGTCGGGCCGTCCCGACCTCGCCGGCGTTCCTCCCGGGCTCGAACCGCTGCTGCGCGCGGCGCTGGAGCGCGACCCGGCCCGCCGTCCGTCCGCGCCGCAGCTCGCGGGCCGGATGCGCGAAGCCGTCCTCGACGCTCCGACGCCCTCCGCCGCCGCGAACGAGACCCTCCCGGACCGCACGGCCGCGGTGCGCCGCCCGTCGCTGCGGACGTACAAGATGCTCGCCTACCTCTCGATCGGGGGCGCCGCCGCGGCCTGCGCCGTCCTGCCGTTCCTCGGCTGCGCCGGGGTCGTCGCCGCCGGGTGGTACCTGCGGGCGGGTGACTCGGCCATCCGGGGCCGCCGCGTCCCGGTACGGACCGCCGGTGAGCTGGTGCTGGCGTCCACGAGCGCCGGGCGGATCCGCTCCACCGCCATGCTCGTGCCGGCGGTGGCGTACGCCGGGCTGGCGGCGACGGTGGTGGGCACGTCGCTGTTCGTCCGCGGGAACCTGGAGGGCACCGCCGGGTCCGGCGCCGTCACCAAGTGGACCGCCGTCGTCTTCGGGTACATGATCCTGGCCGCGCCGCGGGTGATGGCGCCACGCCGCCAGCTCGTACGCCTCCTGTCGGCGCTGGCGCGGGACCGGCGGGCGACTGGACGGGCCGGGCTGGTCATCGCCGGTCTCGCGGTGGGCGCGGCCGTCGCCGGCTGGGGCCTCCCGCCGTACTGGTGGCCACTCCCGTCACCGGACCGGGCGCTCGGGCGGCTGGCCGATCTCGTCGAGGATGTGATCCGGGGTCCGCGCTGACACCGCATGCGCGGGGCACCGTCCGCGCCTGACCCCCGAACGGCGTTCGCGCCGGTAGTGTTGCGTGGCGATGACGTCGGACGAGACACACGCGGTTCCCCTCGGGCAACGGCTGGCGGACGAGCAGGCCGCCGACGCCGTGGTCGAGGGCTGGTCGCGCCTCTTCGCCTACCTGGTCGTCGCGATCGTGGTGGGTTTCACGGTCGTGCTGCCCTTTTTCGGGCTCTTGCTCGCCCTGGCGGCCGCGTCCTACCTGCGCGCGGGTGAGCTGCACGCTCGCCGCCACGACGACGAGGGCCTCCTCCGCCTGATGGCCGGTCCGCTGACCGCCCCGCTGGACCTGGCGCGAGGCACCGCCGGCACTCTCGTCACCCTGCCCTACGCCGCGGTGTTCGCCGTCGCCGTGCCGTTGCTGATCATGTCGGTGGCCGCGGTCCATGTTCAGGTCGCCCCGCTGGTCGGCGCCGCCTGGGGCGCGGGTGCGGCGGCGTACGTCGTCCTGGCGGCTCCGGGCGTACGGACACCTCGCCGTCATCTGGTCCGGGTCTTCACGGCGCTCGCCGTCGAGCCGCGGCGGATCGCGGTCGCGGGCGTGCTGCTGTGCGTGCTGGCACTGGCCGCGGTGGCGGGCGCGATCGTGCTGCAGCCGAGGTTCTCGCCGGTGTACGAGTTGAAGAACTCCATCGCGCAGGAGCTCTCCCATTTCCAGCATTCGGTGCGCCAGAACGTCTCCTGAGCCCGCCCGCGCGTCCCGCACGGTTTTGCAGCGTCGCTACTCGCGGGTAACATCGAGAGCGTACGACTGCCGGAGCCCCCCGAAGCCGAATATCCTTCGGGTGTTTGACAGGCTTATGGTGCCAACGCACGACCCCGCAGAGAACAGGCACCGCCCGGCCGGCCCGGCTGCGCAGGCGAGGCGGGATGGAGAGAGGCGCGTTATGAAGTGTGCAGGGAGGGCGTACACGGAATGAACATCGTCGTCTGCGTGAAGCAGGTACCCGACACGGCGACCGAACGGAAGCTGAAGTCGGATGACAAGACCCTCGACCGTGAGGCCGCCGACGGCGTCATCAACGAGCTCGACGAGTACGCCGTCGAAGAGGCGTTGACGATCAAGGAGGCCCACGGCGGCGAGGTGACGGTCCTCACCATGGGGCCGGAGAAGGCCGCCGACTCGATCCGCAAGGCCCTCGCCATGGGCGCCGACAAGGCCGTCCACGTGTCGGATGAGGCGCTGGTCGGCTCGGACGCACTGTCGACGTCGTACGCGCTGACCCAGGTCCTGAAGAAGATCGGGTTCGACCTGGTCATCCTGGGGTCGGAGTCGACCGACGCGCGTACGGGCATGCTCGCCGCGATGCTCTCCGAGCGCCTCGGCGTCCCCCAGGTGACGCTCGCCAACAAGGTGGAGATCGACGGCACCGCGCTCAAGGCCCAGCGTCTGACCGACTACGGCTTCGACCGGGTCGAGGCGACGCTGCCCGCCGTCGTGAGCGTGGTCGAGAAGATCAACGAGCCCCGTTACCCCTCGTTCAAGGGGATCATGGCGGCGAAGAAGAAGCCCGTCGAGAAGCTCGCCGTCGCCGACGCCGAGATCGACGCCGCCCTGGTCGGGCTCGCCGGAGCCTCCACCGAGGTCGTCGACTTCGCCGACGCGCCGCCGCGTGAGAAGGGCCAGATCGTCAAGGACGAGGGTGACGGCGGCACGAAGGCCGCGGAGTTCCTCGCGTCGAAGAAGTTCATCTGAGAGGCGGGGAAATGGCTGAGATTCTCGTCCTCGTCGACCATGTCGACGGGGAGGTCAAGAAGGTCACCTTCGAGCTCCTGACCCTGGCCAGGGCGCACGGCGAGGCCGCCGCCGTCTGGATCGGGCCCGGGTATGAGGGTGCCAAGGACAAGCTGGCCGAGTACGGCGCCGCGAAGGTGTACGTCGCCGCCGACGAGGAGCTGACGTCCTACGTCGTCGCGCCGAAGGCGGAACTGCTGGCCCAGCTCGTCGCGGACAAGTCGCCCGCCGCGGTGCTGGTGCCCGCGACCGGTGAGGGAAAGGAGATCGCGGGCCGGCTCGCCATCAAGACCGGCTCCGGCGTCCTGACCGACGTCGTGGGCCTCGCGGACGGCTTCGTCGGCGAGCACTCGATCTTCGGCGGCGCGATCGTCTCGCACGCGAAGGTGTCGAAGGGCACGCCGATCGTCGCCGTACGGCCCAACTCCACCGCGCCCGAGGCCGCCCCCTCCACGCCGGAGGAGGAGCAGGTGTCGGTGAGCCTGTCCGACGCCGCCAAGGGCACGAAGGTCGTTGAGAAGGTCGTACAGGAGAAGGGTGAGCGGCCCGAGCTCACCG
>DASQPY010000628.1:0-2658 GCA_035643735.1 Actinoallomurus sp.
CGATGACACGCGAGGTGTTCAGGTTCGCGCTGCGCGGCCTGGCGGCCAACAAGCTCCGCAGCGGCCTGACGACGCTCGGCATCCTGATCGGCGTCGGAGCGGTGATCCTGCTGGTCGCGGTCGGCAACGGCTCGTCCAAGCAGGTGCAGAAGAACATCGAACGGCTCGGTACGAACACGCTGACCGTGACGCCGTCCACGTCGAGAGGCGGCGGAGGGCGTGGCGGGGGCTTCGCGCGTGCGTTCGGCGGCGGGGGCGGGGCAGGGGCCCAGCAGCGGACCGGGCCGCGTACGCAGGCACGTGACCTGACCGTCGACGACGCACGGGCCATGGCCGATGCGACGGCCGCCCCGTCGGTCAAGAGCGTCTCCCCGGTGGTGAACGCCGCCGCCGCCAACGCGACGTACGCGGGGACGAGTCATGCGATCCAGCAGTTCGTCGGGACGTACCCGACGTACTTCGAGGCGTCCAACGACCCGGTCGAGCGCGGTACCTACTTCACCAACGACGACGTGCTGAACGACCGCAAGGTCGTCGTGATCGGGCAGACCGTCAACGAGGACCTTTTCGGCACGGTCGACTCGATCGGCAAGCAGGTCATGGTCAACGGCGTGAACTTCACCGTCGTCGGGGTGCTGAAGACGAAGGGTTCGTCGGGGTTCCAGGACGCCGACGACGTCGCGATCGCGCCGCTGCCGGCCGTACAGGAGAGTCTGACCGGGTACGGGGCGCTCAACCAGATCGTCGTAGAGGCCAAGACCCCCAAGACCGTCGACGCCGCGCAGTCGGAGGTCACCGACATCCTGAACCAGCGGCACGGCATCACGGGCGGCAACACGGCCGACTTCCAGATCCTCAACCAGGCGACTCTGCAGTCGGCGATCAGCAGTAGCAGTAAGACGTTCACCGTGCTGCTCGGTGCGGTGGCCGCGATCAGCCTGCTGGTCGGCGGCATCGGGATCACCAACATCATGCTGGTGACCGTCACCGAGCGGACCCGTGAGATCGGTATCCGCAAGGCGATCGGAGCGCCGCGAGGCGCCATCCTCGGCCAGTTCCTCGTCGAGGCCACCGTGCTCAGCCTGCTGGGCGGACTGCTCGGCGTGGCCGCCGGTGTGATCGGCAGCGAGTTCAAGGTCGTGGGAGTGCAGCCGGTCATCGTCCCGAGCTCGATCGCGGCAGCCCTGGGGGTCTCCATCGCGATCGGCCTGTTCTTCGGCAGCTACCCGGCCAACCGCGCGGCCAAGCTCCGGCCCATCGAAGCCCTCCGCCATGAATAGGGAGCGACCGTTGAGTGGAACCCGGCGCAAGACGACTGACGCGCCACGCGAGGACCTCGCCATGTCGAGTGAGGACGTGCTGAACTCCTCGCCGTTCGAGGGCGACCTGGCCGAACAGCTCAAGGCCGAACCACGGCCACGCCGACGCCCGCCGTCGGTGACCGTTCTGCTCGGCGTGGCCGTCCTGCTCGTCGGCGGCTTCGTCGGCGGCGTGCAGGCCGACCGTCACTGGGGGGCGACGAAGTCGCCCGACCCGACCGCACTGATCAACCAGTTCGCGGCACGACGAGGCGCGCAGGGGGGTAGTGGCGGCTTCGGCGGCGGCCAGGGCGTAGGTCAGGCGGCGGGCCGGGCTTCGGGTCAGCGAGGCGGACAGGGAGGCGCCGGCGGCGGTGGCGGCACCACGGGCACGGTCAAGCTCGTGGACGGCAGCACCATCTACGTTCAGACCGCAGGCGGCATCGTCCGCGTGAAGACCACCGGCTCCACGAAGGTCACCATCGCGAAGAAGTCGACCACCAAGGCACTCAAGGCCGGTTCACCGGTCACCGTGCAGGGCAGCGCCGGCCAGGACGGCACCGTCACGGCGACGAGCGTCGACCAGGGCGGCTGACCCCGTCGCCGGGCTGCTCGGCGACGGGCAGCCCGGCGGTGAGGATGACCTACGGCAGCGAGAGGGGGACGTCACGACCTGGGCGGTTCCTCCGGTGCATGTCCCGGTGACGTCGTCGCGGTGGAGGCCGGGCTCTTCCACGCAGGGCCGATGCTGTTCCACCCGCTGGAGCGCACCTTCCGTGTGCGCGCCCCGGCCGTGAGGTGCGCGTCTCAGTTCGGGCACCCCGGGGGCCGCTCGGCGGCTTCGGCGCGTAGTTGGTCCACGACCGTCCTGCGCGTCCTGTCGGAGCAGGGGGAGAGCGCCGCGCGGTGAGGGAGGCCGCGCGGCGGAGGGACCCGCGCGGGGGAGGAGAGCCCGCGCGGGTGTCCTAGGACCGTCAGCTCCCCGACGGCCGTGGTGACATCGTCGGCAGCAGCGGACGGCAGATCTTCACGGCCTTGGCGACCTTCGGATCCGACGTGTCGAAGCGGCCGAACGGGCCCGCGCCCGGGGTGCGGCGGGCGCCCGGAGAGCGCTGTGCGCCCGGGGTACGACCGGCACCGGGGGTGGGGGTCGGCAGCTTCACGCCGTGGTCGGACAGGCAGCTGCGGAACGCCTGCGTCTCCTGCATCCCGCGGCCTCCGCCGCGACCGCCCTGCGGTGCCAGCGACTGGCAGGCCTGACGCGCCTGCTGGTTCGCGCCGCCGCCGGCTCCGCCACCGCCACCGAAGAAGCCGCCGCCGGCACCCCCGGACGGCCGTCCGGACGGCCGGGCGGTGGGAA
>DASQPY010000629.1:0-5765 GCA_035643735.1 Actinoallomurus sp.
CGGTCGCTGGCCGGCGGCCTGGCGCTCGCAGTACGCGCCGTTAGCTCGCTCGCCGCCGGGCGCTACAACCTCCTGGCCGCCGACGGGGACGAACTGGCGGCCACGACCTGGGGAGACACGCTGTTCACCCGCGGCCTCGACGGGGGCGTCGTCATCGCCTCCGAACCCTACGACGACGAACCCGGATGGGAGGAGGTGCCCGACCGATCACTCGTGACCGCCGGTCCGGGGGGCGTCGACATCAGCCCACTCTGATCCGCTCACCTCGGCCGAAACTCGATGAGGAGATCCTCAGTGCCGACCACCAAAAGCTTTCTCACGCCTGACGACCTCGGCAAGTCGCTGCGACAGGACGTTGCCGACGGGCTGACCGCCTTCCCCAAGACGCTGCCGCCGAAATGGTTCTACGACGAGCGCGGGAGCGAACTGTTCGAGGAGATCACCAGGCTGGAGGAGTACTACCCGACCCGTCGCGAGCGCGCCATCCTCACCGAACGCTCGGCCGAGATCGCCTCGGTGACCGGCGCCCGCACCCTGCTCGAGCTGGGCGCGGGGTCGGGGGAGAAGACCCGGCTGCTGCTCGACGCGCTCGGCGGCACACTGCGGAAGTACGTCCCGGTGGACGTCAGCGGTGACTTCCTCGCCACCGCGGCGGAGCAGATCGCGGGGGAGTATCCGGCACTTTCGGTCCAGCCCATCGTCGCCGACTACGAACGCCACCTGGACCAGCTGCCCGGCGGGGATCGGAGGCTGATCGCGTTCCTCGGCGGAACGATCGGAAATATGGAGCCGGACGAACGCGTGTCGTTCCTTGGCGGGCTGCGCGCCACGATGGGCGAGGACGACGCGCTGCTGATCGGCGCCGACCTGGTCAAGGCGCCGCAGCGGCTCGTGAGCGCCTACGACGACGCGCGCGGGGTCACCGCGGAGTTCAACCGCAACGTGCTGCACGTGATCAACCGTGAGCTCGGCGCCGACTTCGCCGTCTCGCGGTTCGCGCACGTCGCGGTGTGGGACAGCACCGAAGAGCGGATCGAGATGCGGCTGCGCTCGGCGCAGGCCCAGACCGTCCGCGTCGCGGCGCTGGACCTGGTCGTGGAGTTCGCGGCGGGGGAGGAGATGCGTACCGAGATCTCGGCCAAGTTCCGCCGTGAGCGTTTTGACGCCTCGATGGAGGCGGCGGGACTCCGAGTTGACCAGTGGTGGACGGATAAGGATCGCGACTTCGTCCTCAGTCTTGTCCGACCTGCTCTATAGGGTTGCCATGTGACGCAGCAGCGAAAGCGTGCGACCATCCGCGAGGTGGCGAAGGCGACGGGGCTCTCGCCGGCCGCGGTCTCGTACGCGCTGCGTGGCATCCAGACCTCAGAGGAGACGCAGGAGCGGGTCCGCAAGGCCGCCGAGGAGCTGGGCTATGAGGCCCATCCGATCGCCCGCGCGCTGGCCAGCGGGCGCAGCGGCATGGTGGGCCTGCTCTGCGGCTCTCTCGAAGACCTGTGGCAGCAGTCCCTGGCGGTGGGCATCGGCCGCGCGCTGTTCGCCCGCGACCGCTTCGCCATCATCCTGGACGCGGCGGGCGACCCCGAGCGCGAGCTGATGCTCGCGCGCCAACTGCGCGACCAGCGGGTCGACGGGCTCATCGTGCAGCCGGTCGACCCGTCCGCCGCCCTGTGGGCCGAGCTCGGCGAGAGCCTGCCGATCGTCTCGATCGGCGACTCGCTGCCGGGCGGCCACGCGTACGGCGAGGTGGTCTTCGACAACCGCGCGGGCGTCACCCTGGCGCTGGAGCACCTTTACAGCCTGGGTCACCGGCACATCGCCGTGCTCACCCCGACGGTGGCCCGCACGCCCGACCGCCCGGCCGACATCCACGTCAACGCCGAAGCCGAACGGCTGGGCGTCAAGGTCGACGTGGTCACCTCCCCGCAGGCGCTCGGCGCCGCCACCGACGTCGCCCTCGACATCCTCGGCAACTCCCCGCGGCCGACCGCGCTGTTCTGCTTCTCCGACTCGATCGGCTACGGCGTCTACGCCGCCACCCGCGAGCTGGGCCTGGCGGTCCCGGAGGACGTCTCGGTCGCCGGCTTCGACAACCACCCGATGTCGGGCCTGCTGACGCCCCCGCTGACCAGCGTCGACTGGGACATCGAGGGCATCGTCCACTCCGCGGTCCGCGTCATGATCGGCGCGATCGAGGGCAAGCCCCGCCGCCGCCGCATCGTCTGCGAGCCCAGCCTCCTCCAGCGCGAGTCCACCGGCCGCGCCCGCGAGATGGACCCGACGGTCAACTGAGCGGCGGCCGTGTAAATGGCCTCGCCGGCGGCACTGCCGGGCGGAGTCGTGCCGCGAGGGCCGGCATGCCGCGCTACCCGCCTCAGCCGTGGCTCCGGGTGCCGGCGACCGCCACAATGCCGGCCAAATCGACTGGGCCGGCCGCGGAGACGATGGAGGCCGTGGTCCGTTACCGGACCGCCGATCCGCGGGAAATGATGCGAACGTTGGGCGACTCGTCCGTCAGGGCGAGGGTGCGGCGTCACCCTGAAAACGCGGTGCATCGGCGCCCTAATACACCCCGTACGGGGCGAGGCGGGGGAGTAGGTCGGCGGCGGCGCTGATGTCGCCGTCCAGCGCCCGGTCCTCGACGGCGGGGTCCAGGACGTCCGCGCTCCGCGCGTACACCTCGCCCAGTCGTCCCGACGGCTCGCGGCCCTGCATGCGCAGGGCGCGTACAGCGGCGACCAGCTCGCACGCGAGCACGATGCGGTACGCCGCGACCGCGTCCGTCGTGGCGCGCGCCGACTGCGTGGAGAAGCCCGCGTGCTCCTCGACGCCTCGTGACAGCACGGCGCTGCCGAGCGCGGACGGCGTGGCCAGCCGGCGGATGTCGGCGATGGCCGAGTGCGCGACGTACTCCAGGATCATGATGCCCGAGCCGGGTTCGCCCGGCGCGGCCTGGAAGGGCTGCAGGCCGGTGAACGCGGGCTCGACGAGCGTGCCCAGGCGTGCCGCCGACAGTGCCGCGGTCTGGAACATCGCCGCGCGTACCGCGTCCAGCCCCAGGCCCACGTACGCGGTGTGGAAGTTGCCGTTGTGCCAGACCGTACGGTTCGCCACGTCCACGAGAGGGTTCTCCGACGGGGCGTTGATCTCCCGGGTGACGACCGTCTCGGCGTTCTCCAGGGCGTCCACGGCCGGCCCGTGCACCTGGGGGAAGGCGCGGTAGCCGTACGGGTCCTGGATGCGCGCCGGCTTGAGCTCCTCCTCATCGAGCAGGCCGCGCATGGCGTCCGCGACGCGGCGCCGTCCCGGATGCGGGCACCCGGCGTGAACCGGAGCGGCGTACGCCTCCGCGGAGCCCTGTACGGCCAGGAGCGACAGACCGGTCACCGGGATCGACACGCGGAGGAGTTCGAGGACGTCCCGGCAGGCCAGCGCCGACTCGCCCAGCGTCGCCGCGTTGGAGCTGATGAACGCGAGCGCGTCGGCCGGCCGCAGGGGGAAGCGCGCGCCGACCACGTTCCCCTGCCACGGGCGCTCGCCGATCAGGCACAGGGCGGTCGACGCGAGGGCGGTCAGGTCCCCGGTGCCGATGGCCCCGTACGCCGGGATCGGAGGGATGAGCCACCGGTTGATCACGTCCGCGAGGGCGCCGAGCACGTCGGGGTCGACGCCGGAGCCGCCCGCGGCGATCTGGTTGAGGCGCACGATGAGCATCGCCCGTACGGTCTCGGCCGACATGAGGGGCCCCGCGCCGCCGGCGTGGCTGCGGAGTACCCGCAGGCCGTGTGCGTCATCGTCCTCGATCGTGACGTTGCGGTTGGCGCCGACACCGGTCGTCCGGCCGTACACCGGCTGACGCGTCGCCACCTCGCGAACGACCTCCCACGCCTGCCGCGCGCGTTCCACCGCTTGTGGAGTAACGGTAACGAAGGCGCCATCACGGGCTACTGCGCCTACAACGTCGCAGTTCAAACCGCTACCGTTGACCGCTATGGCCGTTTGGTTCATTGGCGAACCATCACGGACAGTAGATATGCCACTATCTTGACCTCTTATCCCGGTTATCTCAGGGGCGGAACACCTTGATCCGATTTGACGGCGTCACCGACGGCGGCACGGCCAGCGGCGTGCCGGGCGGTGGCACACCCGACGAGGTGTTCGGCCTGCCGGTGGGGCCGTCCGGCCAGAACACGACCCCTTGGTTCCGGATGATAAGGCCCATGAGGCGGGGTAATCCCGATGATCTTCGTCTAGTGTCTCGTATGTCAGACAGAAACGTGTCTTGTCGAGTCCTGTCGCCGGCGCCGTTCCCGTGCAGTGACAAGAAGCAGCCATTGGGCAAAGCGGTGACGTCGGGGTGGGTCTCGCTTACGCCAGGAGAGAGAGCCACTCTTGATCAAATTTGACGGCGTCACCAAGCGGTATCCAGACGGCACCGTGGCCGTGGACGATCTGAACCTGGAGATCCCTTCTGGCCAGATCACCGTGCTGGTCGGACCGTCGGGCTGCGGCAAGACCACAACGCTTCGGATGATCAACCGTTTGATCGATACCACTTCCGGAACGATCACGATCGACGGTGAGGACGTTCGCGCGAAGGATCCGTCCGACCTGCGCCGTGGCATCGGCTATGTGATCCAGCACGCGGGCCTTTTCCCGCATCGCACCATCATCGACAACATCGCGACCGTTCCCTATCTGCTCGGCTGGGACAAGAAGAAGGCGCGGGCCACGGCGCTGGAGCTGATGGAGCGCGTGGGGCTGGACACCAAGATGGCCAAGCGCTATCCGTTCCAGCTCTCCGGCGGCCAGCAGCAGCGCGTGGGCGTCGCGCGGGCGCTCGCCGCCGACCCGCCGATCATGTTGATGGACGAGCCGTTCAGCGCGGTCGACCCCATCGTGCGCAAGAGCCTGCAGGATGAGTTCCTCCGGCTCCAGTCCGACGTGCAGAAGACCATCGCCTTCGTCACGCACGACATCGACGAGGCGGTCAAGCTCGGACACCGGATCGCGGTCTTCCAGGTCGGCGGCGTCCTCGCCCAGCACGCCACGCCGGACGAGCTGCTCACCGACCCGGCCGAGGGCTTCGTGACGGAGTTCCTCGGTGGTGAGAAGGGCCTCAGGCGGCTGCGCTTCAATCGCGAGCTGGAGGCGACCGCCGACGACGAGCCCGCTTCCACGGGCGAGGCCGACGAGGTCGAGGCGGGCGAGCGATGAGCGCACTCGCCGACGGCGAACCTCTCGTCCGGTGGAACTGGATCGGCGACCACACCGACGAGCTCTCCACCCTCACGCTCCATCATCTGAAGCTCGCCCTGCTGCCGGTCCTCTTCGGCCTGATCATCGCGGTCCCGCTCGGGATCCTGTGCGTCCGCTGGCGCTGGCTCTACCCGCCCACGCTGGGCGTCGCCAACGTCCTGTACGGCGTCCCGTCGCTGGCGCTGTTCATGCTGTGCATCCCGTACTTCGGCATCGGCAGTGGCGGTCAGGCGGACTTCACGATCATCGTCCCGCTGACGCTGTTCTCCCTGTCGGTGCTCGTGCCGAACGTCGTCGACGGGCTGCGGTCGGTCCCGGACCCGGTGCGCCAGGCGGCCACCGCGATGGGGTTCGGCACGCTGCGGCGGCTGGTCCAGGTCGAGCTGCCGATCGCCGTCCCGGTGGTCATCGCCGGCGCGCGGGTGGCCGCGGTCGCCTCGATCAGCCTGGTGAGCGTCGGCGTGCTGATCGGCAACGGCGGCCTCGGGCAGCTGTTCATCGACGGT
>DASQPY010000630.1:0-10624 GCA_035643735.1 Actinoallomurus sp.
CGAGCGCACGGGATGTGGCGCAGTGTGGAGTGCGCGCCCGGTCCGGAACCGGGAGGACGTTGGTTCGAATCCAGCCATCCCGACGTGGGCGAGAGCCCATCCCAGCGCCGTGAGCATGACGGGTGATGCACCGGGCTCTTACCCCGGGGAACAGAGATCGAGACTCTGACGGCGCACGATGCCTCCGTAGCTCAGCAGGCAGAGCGACGCTCTTGTAAAGCGACGGCCGCCGGTTCGATTCCGGCCGGAGGCTCTGGGCCCAACTGGGGCGGGCCCTTCGCGGGTGTATGTGCCGCTCGCGCCCGACAGGACGGGCACCGGCCTTTTAAGCCGGACTGAAGAGGTTCGAGTCCTCTGGGCGGCACTGGTGCGGCGGGCGTCGCAAGCTCAATCGGATGAGCAGCCGCCTTCTAAGCGGCCGGCTCCGGGTTCGAGTCCCGGGCGACGCACATGGCGCAGTAGGCAAAACGGATAAAGCCGCCGGACTTTCACTCCGGAGCATGCGGGTTCGAATCCCGCCTGCGCTGCAAGGACAGGTTCGGCCCGCCTCATCAAGGTCGCGCGTAGCAGCGAATGCCGGTCTCGATCTGCCGTTCAACGCTGATCCTTACTGCTGTCTCCTGTGACATAGAGCGGCTCGATATCCGCGTTCCCCGGCAAGGAAACATTCTGACGAGGTACTGAACGGCAGCCGACGCCCCAGGCGCCACTGTCGGGAAGCCATCCACGTCGCCGCCGTCAGTTTCCAAAAGGGCTACGCCCCATCACTGCCAGCAGGCGTGTCTGGTCATCGGCATCCTCAGCGACGGCACCTTCGGGCCCCACTTTCCCCGCCTCGCGCACCCGCCTGGCAAGCCACTGAGCCGTCTCCAGAGCGGACCGCACCAAGTCGGGGTCGAAAACGACCGACTGCCCCGTGGCCTGCGCCAGGTCCCATGCGTGCACGACGAGCTCAAGCGGATAGTTCTCGAGCCACTCGCTGAGCGTGATCTCGTGGCCGATGGCAAGCTGAATCCGGCGGGCCAGCGCATCGGGCACCAGCGTGGCCATCATCTCCGCGCGCACCCGACGCCAAGTCGCCGCCGGATCCTCACCCGCCAGCTCACGCCAGTCAGGATCGGCCTCCGGGAGCGGCCGGCCGACAGCGCGCGCCTCGACCACCAACAGACCAGCGGTCACATGGCCCGCCACATCGACCGCGCGCCAGCCCTCACACGGAGAAGGCGAGAGCCAGCGGTCAGAGGGCGTCGCGGCCAAAACCCCCTCGAAAGCGTCCAGTGCACGAACGAAGCGATCAGGCACCATGATGCGCACCCCCATGAGAGATCCGATGCGGACCGTCGCACTGCGGCGATCATGCGTCAAGTCACCAGGGTCACCGATCCGGCCCCGTACGCGAAAGGACATCCCGGATCCGTGATACCGGGATGTCCCCTCGCAGTGGTGATCAGTGCGACACGGCGCCCAGGGCGTCGATGATGCCGTGGCCGTAGAAGCCGTTGCGGCTCTTCGAACCCTCACAGGTGTGAGTGGCGGTCACCGTCTGGTACGTCCCGTCGGGCTGCAGGACCTGACGGGTGTACGTGAACGCGCGAGGCGACGGGCAGGCGTGCTCCCTCGCCGTACCCTCCAGGATCGACTGGGCCCGCGCCGGGGACAGCGTCAGGCCGCCGGAGCGGTCGCGCGAGCCGTACCGGCTGACGATCAGCGCCACGACGCCCGTGGCGTGCGGTGAGGCCATCGACGTGCCCTGCAGGTACTGGTAGTAGCCGCAGGTCGAGCCCTTGCAGGAGCGGACCACGTACGGGACGTTCGGTGTCCCGTCCGGGTTGAGTTCGCCGCGGGCCATGGCCAGCGACTTCGGGTACGCAGCCAGGATGGCGTGGGTCACGTCGGCCTTGTTGTCGGCCGTGTCGTACGAGTCGCCGCCCGGCGCGGACACCGCGACGTAGCCGTTGCCGTAGTCGGAGTAGTACGACTTGCGGGTGCTGATGCCGAGTGCCGAGACGGCGATGACGTTCTGGCCCTCGCTCGGCTCGGAGATGCAGGACGGCGGGATCGTCCGCGAGTACGGCGCCTCACCGGGCACGGACGGGTAGTCCGGGCTCGAGGCGTCCACAATGGTCTTGGTGTAGTCGGTGCCGCCGTTGCCGGCCGCCGAGACCAGGGTGACGCCGTGCCGGTGCGCGTACGCCAGGGCCCGTTCCGACGCCTGGATGACCGTACGCTGCTCGGCCTGGTTCTCGGGCGAGTCGGCCGGGTTGTTCGTGCAGTTGAACAGCCACGGGTCGGTGTAGAAGGACATGTTGACCACGTCGATGCCGTGGTCGGCCGAGTACGTCAGCGCGTCGACCACCGGCTGCAGGAAGAAGTAGCCCGAGTCCTGGCCGGCCCGTACGTTGACCAGCGACACGTCCGGTGCCACGCCCGCGATGCCGAGCCCGTTCAGCGGAGAGCCGATCGTGGAGGCGACATGCGTGCCGTGCTCGTTGTCGTCCTCGTCGACCGGGTCCACGCAGGAGGGGTGCTCGCACGGTCCGTCGACCTCGGTGCCGTTGGCGTCGACCGGGATGTCCGTGGTGAAGTTCCGGCTCAGCGCGCGGTTGAAGTTCGGCGCGATGTCGGGGTGCGAACCATCGATGCCGGTGTCGATGACGCCGACGAGCACCCGGTGGTCTCCAGGCTCTTTCTTGTACGAGCCGTCGGCGGTCGCGTGGATCTGCTTCATGTCCCACTGGAGGTCCGCCAGCGGCTCCGCCGACGGCCTGTGGGAGGACGAACCGCCCGTACGGCTGCCGTGGCGGCCTTCCTTCTCGACCGCCTGGCTCTTGTTCACCGTGGCACGGGCGAGCTTCGGCGCCTCGCCGACCGCGCGGTTCTGCGCGACGCCGTCGACCGCCGGCTGCCTGCGCGCGTCAGCGGCGAACGCCGTGCTGGTGGAGCGCACGGTGGCCACGCCGATCGCGGTGTTCTCCTTGACGACAGTGCCGCCGGCCGCCTTGACGGCCGAGTGCGCCTTCTCCAGAGACACTCCGTCCTTGTACAGAACGACGTACTCAGTGGTCTGGCCCTGAGTCTTACTACTGCTCGGTCCCGCTTGCGCGGGTGCCGCGAGCGCCGCCGTGACGACGGCGCAGGCGACGAGGACTATGGCGCGCCGCACTGCACACCTCCATATGGATTTCCAAGAACTCGCCAGTAAATTTCTGGCAATGGAGGCATCAGAACGGCCAGCGCGGCGAATGTCCAGTACTGCGTCTTATGTGAGCCGTGGCCGCTTATGGTCAGAACGGGAAAAGAGCGAGGTCAGCCGGTACGCAGCGCCATCGCCATGGCCTCGACCGCGAGCTGCGGATTCACGTTGGCCTCGAGCCGCTCGCGGCACGTCATGATCGCCTCGAGCCGCTGCAACGTGGCCTCGGGCGTGCCCCCGGATGACCGCAGCTCGCGCGAACGGTCGACGTTGACCAGGTCGACCTCGGCGCCGAGCTGCACCACGAGCAGGTCGCGGTAGTACGACGCGAGGTCGAGCAGCGCCCGGTCGAGCGCGTCGCGCTTCGTACGGGTCGCGCGGGACTTCTGCCGGTCCTCCAGCTCCTTGAGGGCACCGGCGGTGCCCCGCGGCATCCGGCCCTTCGCGCTCTCCCCCAGCGCCTGCCGCAGCGCGGTCGTCTCATCCGCGTCGCGCTCGACGCCGGCCGCCTTCGCCTCGGCCTCCGCCGCCTTGACCAGGGCCCCGGCCGCCTCGACGGCCGGTCCGAGCCCGGTCAGCCGCGAGGGTACGGCGAGCACCTCGGCACGACGGCGCCGCGCCTCCTCGTCGGTGGCGAGCCGTCTGGCTCGGCCGATGTGTCCCTGGGCGGACCTGGCCGCGGCCGCCGCGACATCGGGCTCGATGCCGTCGCGGCGCACGAGAACGTCCGCGACCGCGTCCGCGGGCGGCGTACGGAGCGTCACGAGACGGCAGCGGGAGCGGATGGTGACGACGAGGTCGTCCGGCGACGGCGCGCAGAGCAGCCACACCGTGCGCGCCGGTGGCTCTTCGATCGCCTTGAGCAGGGCGTTCGCGGCCTGTTCGGTGGACCGGTCGGCGTCCTCGAACAGCACGATCCGCCACCGGCCCCCGGTCGGCGACGACGCCGACCGCAACACCAGCTCACGGGTCTCGCGTACGCCGTAGGACAGGCCGGCGGGCCGTACGACCTCGATGTCGGCGTGGGTGCCGGACAGGACCTGGTGGCAGGAGGCGCAGTGGCCACAGCCCTGGTCGGGGCAGAGCAGCCCGGCGGCGAACGCGCGGGCCGCGACCGACCGCCCGGAGCCGGGCGGGCCGGTGAACAGCCACGCGTGCGTCATCCCCGCGCCGGCGTCACCGGTCAGAACATCGGCGGCGGCACGGGCGGCGGCCTCCAACTGCTCGATGACGGGCCCCTGGCCCACCAAGTCGTCGTAGACCGTCACGCGAACGATGCTATTGCAGTGTGGCGCCTGATCAGTCTCTGATCGCAGGCATCGTGCTGGTCTCGTCCTCGGCGCTCGGCGGGACCGGGTCGGGCAGGATGGCGCGCACCCGGTCGTGGATCTTCCGCGAGATCTCCGGCTGGGGCTGCGTACCGTCGATCACCAGGTAGCGGTGCGGCTCCGCGTCGGCGAGTGCACGGAACCCGCGGCGTACGCGCTCGTGGAACTCCCGTGGTTCGGACTCGATGCGGTCGGCCGGCGAGGCGAACCTCGTGAGGCCGATATCGGAGGGCACGTCCAGGATGATCGTCAGGTCGGGCACCAGCCCGCTGGTCGCCCACCGGTTGACGTCGGCGATCTCGCCGACCTTCAGCTCGCGCCCGGCGCCCTGGTAGGCCAGCGAGGAGTCGATATAGCGGTCGGTGACCACGATCGCGCCGCGCCGCAGCGCGGGCTGGATGACCTCGGCGACGTGCTGGGCGCGGTCGGCGGCGTACAGCAGGGTCTCGGCGCGCGAGGACAGCCCGGAGCTCTCCTTGTCGAGCAGCAGGGCGCGCAGCCGCATGCCCATCTTCGTCGAGCCGGGTTCACGCGTCATGACCACGTCGAAGCCCTGGTCGCGCAGCCAGATCGACAGCAGCCGCGCCTGGGTGGTCTTGCCCGCGCCCTCGCCGCCCTCCAGGGCGATGAAGACACCGTGCTCGCGTTTGGACTCCTCCAGCGTGTAGTGCTCGCCGCGCAGCGCGGCCGCGAAGTCACGGACCAGCGGGATGCCCTTGCGGTCGTCCATGTGCCGGTACGCGACCAGGCCGACGACGACGGCGACGATCGCGGCGATCAGCAGGACGGCGTTGGGGCCGTCGAAGTGGTAGATGCTCTTGCCGGGAAGCTGGAGCCGGTGGTTGCCGACCACGCCCGCGATGAAGGGCACCGAGGCGACCACGAGCAGTAGCACCACGCGGACGAGCGACTGCAGGAACGCCCACGTGCGGCCGCGTACGCTGTCCTCCACCTCAAGGCCGATCAGCGTGTAGCCGATCACCCACGCGATGCCCGCGCCCGCGCCGCACAGCGCGGTCAGCAGCGCGACGATCACCAGGTTGGGGATGATGCCGATCAGCGCCAGCGCGACGCCCGCGCCGATGATGCCCAGCCCGAACAGCCGGCGGCGGCTGAACTCCTGCAGGATGCGCGGCGCGAGGAACATGCCGGCGGCCATGCCGACGAACACCATGCCGAACACCACGCCGTACGCCGCGTCGCCGCCGCCGAGCTGCTTGACGTAGACCTTGGCGATGCCGATCACCGCGCCGCCCGCCGCGAACGCGCCGAGGATGCCGATGGTCAGGCCGCGTACGAGCGGTGTCGAGCCGACGAACTTCCAGCCCGCCACGATCTGCTTGAGGATCGAGGGCACCGAGACCTTGCCGCGCTGCTTCGGGATCTCCCGGAGCGAGAAGATCGTCGCCGCGGAGACCAGGAACGTCACGGCGTTGATGTACAGGGCGAGGTTGGCCTGCTGTTGCGGCTGTGAGAACAGCACCTTGGAGATCAGCGCCAGCACCGAGAACGTCCCCGCCGCGACCGGCGCGGACCCGTACGTCGAGGTCAGGCTGATCTGGTTGGCCCGCTCCAGCTGGTCCTTGGGGACGATGTTCGGGACGGTGGCCTCTTTGGCAGGGATCCAGAACAGCGTCACGACCTCGATCAGGAACGTCGCGATGTACAGCCAGTCGAGCCGCCCGACCAGCGGGATCGACAGGAAGAGGGCGAACCTCATGATGTCCGCGACGACCATCGTGATCCGACGGTCGAAGCGGTCCGCGACGGCGCCCGCGAGCGGGCCGAAGATCAGGGCCGGCAGCAGCTTGACGACGAGCACGCCACCGATGGCGTAATTCTCCGCCGAGCCCTTGGTCAGGGAACCGGCCAGCGCGGTGAGCGCGAGGATGCTCAGCCAGTCGCCGAAACTGGACAGTGAGAGGGCGATCCACAGCCGCCGGAACGGCTTGATCGAAAGCACGCCGGCGGGGCTGCCCGTTCTGGTCATTGTGTCAGAGTATCGACACAAGGACCTGTCAGGAGCGGGACTTGGCCGGACGCCTTCTGGTCGTCTTCTTACCGCCACCTGCGGCAACCTTTTCACGTCGCTCGGCGAGCAGTTCGGCCGCCCGTTCGATCGTGATCGACTCGACCTCGTCACCCTTACGCAGGCTGGCGTTGGTCTCGCCGTCAGTCACATAAGGGCCGAAACGCCCCTCCTTGACCACGACCTTCTCGCCGGACGCCGGGTCGTTGCCCAGCTCGCGCAGCGGCGGAGCCGCCGCGGCCCGCCCGCGTCCGCGCTGCTTGGGCTGCGCGAAGATCTCCTTGGCCTGCTCGATCGTCACCGTGAACAGCTGTTCCTCGCTCTCCAGCGAGCGGCTGTCGGTGCCCTTCTTGAGGTACGGGCCGAACCGGCCGTTCTGCGCGGTGACGGGTTCGCCGTCGATGTCGCCGAGCACGCGCGGCAGCGACAGGAGCTTCAGCGCGTCCTCGAGCGTGACGGTGTCGAGCGTCATCGACTTGAGCAGCGAACCGGTGCGCGGCTTGGCCGACTTGGGGGCGTCCTCGCCCAGGATCTCGGTGACGTACGGGCCGAACCGGCCGGTCTTGGCCACGATCGGACGCCCGGACTCGGGGTCGGAGCCCAGCTCGCGGTCGCCGCTCGGCTGCGCGAACAGCTCCTCGGCCTTCTCGATGGTCAGCTCGTCCGGCGCGATGTCCTCGGGGATGTTGACCCGCTCGCCGTCACGATCGAGGTAGGGCCCGTAGCGCCCCACCCGGATGACGATGTCGCTGCCGGCGATCGGGAACGAGCTGACCTCCTTGGCGTCGATCTCACCGAGGTCGGAGACCAGCTCCTTGAGCCCCTCGTCGCCGTTCACGCCGAAGTAGAAGGCCTGGAGCCAGCGCACGCGCTCGGCCTCACCACGGGCGATCTCGTCGAGGACGTCCTCCATGTGCGCGGTGAAGTCGTAGTCGACCAGGTGGCCGAAGTGCTTCTCCAGGAGGTTGACCACCGCGAACGCCAGGAACGAGGGCACCAGCGCGGTGCCCTTCTTGAAGACGTAGCCGCGGTCGAGGATGGTGCCGATGATGCTGGCGTACGTCGACGGCCGGCCGATCTCGCGGTCTTCCAGCTCCTTGACCAGGGTCGCCTCGGTGTAGCGCGCGGGCGGCCTGGTCGAGTGCCCCTCGGCGGTGAGGTCGGTCGCGGTGAGCGGGTCGGACTCCTCCAGCGTGGGCAGCCGGCGCTCCTGGTCGTCCAGGTCGGACGCCGGGTCGTCGGAACCCTCGACGTAGGCCTTGATGAAGCCGTAGAACGTGATGGTCTTGCCGGAGGCGCCGAACTCGGCGGTCTCGCCCGCGCTGGACTGACCGGTCACGCGGACCGACACCGACTGGCCGGCGGCGTCCTTCATCTGGCTGGCGACGGTGCGCTTCCAGATCAGCTCGTACAGCCGGAACTGGTCGCCCTTCAGACCGGTCTCGCCCGGCGTACGGAACGTCTCGCCGGACGGGCGGATCGCCTCGTGCGCCTCCTGGGCGTTCTTGACCTTGCTCCGGTAGACGCGCGGCTTGTCCGGGATGTAGTCCGCGCCGTACAGCGTCTGCGCCTGGTTGCGTGCCGCGTTGATGGCGGTTTCGGACAGCTGGATGCTGTCTGTACGCATATAGGTGATGAAGCCGTTCTCATACAGCTTCTGCGCGACCTGCATCGTGTACTTGGCCGAGAAGCCCAGCTTGCGGCTGGCCTCCTGCTGCAGCGTGGTGGTACGGAACGGGGCGTACGGGCTGCGCTTGTAGGGTTTGCGTTCGACCGACTTGACCTCGTACGGGCGCCTCCGCAGGCGCTCGGCAAGACCGCGTGCGGCGTCCTCGTCGAGGTGGAGGATCTCGGCGGACCTGATCTGCCCCTGGGCGGAGAAGTCACGGCCCTGGGCGACGCGCTTGCCGTCGAGCGCCACGAGCGTGGCCTCGAAGTCGGAGGGCTGCTCGGGCTTGCCGGTGTCGAAGGTCGCCGCGAGATCCCAGTAGCCGGCCGGGACGAACGCGATGCGCTCCCGCTCACGCTCGACGACCAGGCGGGTCGCGACGCTCTGCACGCGGCCCGCCGAGAGCTTCGGCATGACCTTCTTCCACAGCACCGGGCTGATCTCGTAGCCGTACAGCCGGTCCAGGATGCGGCGGGTCTCCTGGGCGTCGACGAGCTTGATGTTCAGCTCACGTGGGCTGCGCGCGGCGGCGCGGATGGCGTCCGCGGTGATCTCGTGGAACACCATGCGGTGCACCGGCACCTTGGGCTTCAGGACCTCCTGCAGATGCCAGGCGATCGCCTCGCCCTCGCGGTCCTCATCGGTGGCGAGCAGGAGTTCGTCGGCGTCTTGCAGCAGTTTCTTGAGTTTGGCGACCTGCTGCTTCTTGTCCGCGTTGACGACATACAGCGGCTCGAAGTCATGATCGACATTGACTCCGAGTCGGGCCCAGGCCTCGCCCTTGAACTTCGGCGGGATATCGGCGGCCCTCTCTGGAAGATCGCGGATATGGCCGATACTGGACTCCACGACATACCCGTTGCCGAGATAGCCCGCGATGGTCTTGGCCTTCGCGGGCGACTCGACGATCACCAGCCGGATGCCGCCTGGCTTCTTTGTGCCGTTGCTGTCGGGCACGATGCCTGAACCTCGCAAGTCTCGACTCGGGCGGGAGTCGCTCTGGGTGCCGTCTTGCACCCGGTCAACGTTGACAGACAGTAGACCGGTTCCGCCGTAAGAGGATCCGCGCCCCCCGTTGGGACCCTAGACGGAGCAGAATAAGGGCAATGCTTGAGTACTCCTACCTAGTACTGCGTCTGCCGCGTGGCACCACCCGGGATGCTGCCAGGCAAATCCTGGTCGAGCACGCCGAGCGCGGTGGGTGGGAGCTCGTCCGCGTCCGGGTCTACCCGGACGGCAGACGCCGAATCCAACTACGCCGAAAGGTGATTCGCGCGAAGCGTACCTTCTGACCGGCAGCCACCCCTTGTCCCCTACGAAGCTACATCAATGTGCCGAACGCGCGACCCGAGGCGATCTGGGAGGAGTCTTCCCTTTAATAGGGCTTTGCCTGCCCCGGGCCATGGCTCCGGGGCAGGCAAGGCGTTCCCGCTCACCTCGCGGGGCCGGGCCCCGCGAGGTTTTCTGCTAGCGGCGGCCGGTGATCCGGCGCGCCACTGAGATCGTTCCGGCCGAGGCCGCGAACATGCCGCCGAGCACGAGCGCGAGGAGCGCACCGCTCTGCGACCCGGTCGATGACTCGGCCGCCGCGATCTTGACCGGAGGCAGCTGCTTCGGCGGGCCGCCGACCGACGGGACGTGCAGGCCGCCGGTGAGGTTCTGCACGGGCGAGGACTGCGGCGTCATCGACCGGCCGAACAGGTCGAGCGACTTGCCCGGGAGCCCGAGGTCCGCCGGACGGACGGGGAGCTTCGGGAGTGCCGGCGTGGCGCCCATCGCCACCGGCATGGCGCCGGTGCGCAGGGACTTGGGGTCGACCGGAAGCTGCGGCAGACCGCTCATCCGGGCGCTCGACGGGGTGATGCAGTCGTCCCCGCCGTTGTAGCCGCCATCGGCGCCGCAGCTGCCGAGGGACCGCCCGAGAACCGCGGCGGCGTTGCCGCAGACGTCCACGGGCGCGTAGATCGGCGCGTGCACCTGGTTGCCGCCGCCGATGCTGTGCCGGCCGGACGTACGGCCGTGGAAGCCGCCGTAGTAGCCGCTGGCACCCGGCCCACCCGGAACCGAGCCCGCGCCGCCCGCGCAGCCCGCGACGGCGTCGCCGAGGACGGCCGCGGTGTTGCCGCAGACATCGATCGGCGCGTTGACCGGCGCGTGCAGCTGGTTGCCGCCCAGGATGCTGTGGTGGCCCGACGTACGGCCGTGGAAGCCGCTGCCGCCGTCGAGGCCGGCGACCGACGCGCCGCCGCGGCAGCCGGCGAGCGCGTCGCCGCCGATGGCGTTGCCGCAGACGTTCACGGGCGCGTTGATCGGCGCGTCCAGCTGGTTGCCGCCGCCGATGCTGTGCCGACCGGACGTACGGCCGTGGAAGCCGCCCCCGGTGAGACCCGCGGCCGTGGCACCGC
>DASQPY010000631.1:0-13959 GCA_035643735.1 Actinoallomurus sp.
CACACGACCAGGCCGGAGAGCACGGCCAGGCCCAGCGTCAGCAGGCCACCCAACACCCGGCGTCCGAGGGGCCGCCTGCGCGGCTGCCCCTCCCGCCACACCCCGGCCAGACGCGCCGGTACGCCGGGCCCGAACCGCATCGTCACATCGTCGGTGGACGACGGCCTCCCCCCGGACTGCGCCGTGTCACTCGGTCGTGTCTCGACGGTCTGCCGAGTCCCCAAGTCCTGCGTGTCGACGTCCTGCTGCGCCTCATCCAACGGTCGGCTCCGGAGTTCCGCAGGCTTGCTCGGCCTTGTTCTGCGCTTTCGGCCCGGTTGGTGACGTGGTCACGATGACCTCCGCGGATGGGACACAACCTTTTCGGTCGAGGGTCGACTCAAGCATCACTGTTTGCGGCCCACTGCCCGTCACCGTCTTCTGGGCCGTCCCGCCACCCGCTGCGAGTGCACGCGCGTTGCCTGTGCCGGCGGTCGATGTGAACGCGGCCGTCACGGTGACCGTCCCGGTGCCACGAATGGTGAAGGAGACCGTGGCCGTCGCGGTTCCCTCGGACAGAGCCAACGAGACCTGCGTACCGGTGACGGTGATCGGTGTGATCGCGGGCGGGACCTTGCTGATGACGGGGACCGACAGTTTGGTCCTCGGTGCGGTGGGGTCCGAGGCCGTGTCGGCGGTCGGAGGATCCGTGGCCGGCGGCGTCGTGTCGGGTGGCGGCGTCGGGTCGCCGGGAGACGCGCTCGGCGTGGGGGAGTCCAGCGGCGGCACGCTGGGCGCGGCCTTCGCTGCCGGGCTGGACGTGGCGCTCGAATGCGCGCCGATGCTGTGATGCACCCCGGCCAGTACGGCACCACCGCCGCCCCCCGCGACCACGGCCGCCACCAGCGCGCCGGAGACCATCGCGAGGCGTCGCCGCCCGAGCCGGGTGAGGGCCAGCGCGGTGCTGGCGGCCGGCTCCGTTCCGGTCATGGGGAACAGCGCCGCGAGCAGGGCGGCCAGGGCCGCGAGGCGTACCCGCCCGCGTTCCTCCCAGCCGGGCCCGTACGCGGCGAGCGCGACCTCCTCCAGCTCCATCAGGAAGGCGTCGGCCGAGCGTGGCCGGTCGGCGGGGTTCTTGGCGAGGCCGTGGGAGACCAGGCCGCGCAGCGGCTGCGGGACCCGTTCGGCCGGAATCGGCTGCGTACGGTGAGCGGCGGCCAGCTCCCACAGCCCCTTCACCGTGTACGGGCGCTCGCCCGTGAGGCATTCGTAGAAGACGGCGGTGGCCGCGTACACGTCCGTCGCGGTGCTCACCGCGCCGACCGTCCACTGCTCCGGCGCCATGTACGCGGGCGTACCCGAGGCGGTGACCTCCTCGCCCGCGCGTACCGCGATGCCGAAGTCGGCGAGCCTGCTCCGGCCGTCGTCGCCGATGAGCACGTTGCCGGGCTTGTAGTCGCGGTGCACCACCCGGGCGGCGTGCGCGGCGGCCAGGCCGAGCAGCGAGCCCTTGAGCACCAGCAGCGCGGCCTCGGGGCCGGTCGCGCCCTCGGACTTGATGATGTCCTTGAGGGTGACTCCGTCGACCAGCTCCATGACCAGCGCTGCGGCGTCCAGCCCTTCGACGTATTCGTAGAAGCGGACGACGTTGGGGTCGTCCAGCTCGGACATGAGCCGTGCCTCGGTACGGAACCGGCTCAGGAAGGCCTCATCCGATCGCAGCTGGTCCGACAGGTACTTGATGGCCACCGGAGCGTTCGTGGCCTCGTGGACCGCGAGCACCACCCTGCCGGAGGCGCCTTCGCCGAGCGGACGCACATGCCGATATCCGGGAACCGTCCAGCCACCATTCATGGCGATCCCTTGCCTAGCGGGGGACGCAGTCGTATTGACCGGCGCTACGTATGCGACGCCGGGGAACCGCACGCGGTTGTGAGCGCCCGCGGCTGTGGCCGAACCCGGCCACAGCCGCGAGCAGGTGCTCAACCCGGATTCTTGGGGCCGAGCTTCTCCACGATCAGCCGGTAGAGCTGCCGTGGCCGGCCCGGCTGTGGTGTCCGGTTGGGCGGCAGCGGCCAGGCGAGGCCTTCCTCGACGAGGGTGCGCAGCAGCCGCCGGGCGGTGCGCGGGGTCACGCCGAGCATGTTCCCGGCGTTCTCCGCGTCCACGATGAGCGGTTGCTCCTGGTCGCCGAGCCGGTCGGCCAGGCGCGAGAGGATCTCCAGGCCCTTCGGCTTGGCCGGTGACTGGGCGCGTGGTGGCGTACGCGGCGCGGGCACGAGTGCCCGTCCGTCCCGGTCGAGCGCGAAGCCCTGCGCCCGCTGCGACGTCTGCGAGCGTGCCAGCGCCGCGCGCGCGTGGGTCTCCGCCTCCTGGGCCGTACGGCCCATGCCGATACCGACCTCGATGGCCAGGCCCAGCTCCTCGCGCACCCGTTCGACGAACGGCGGGATGCGGAAGCCCTCGGTCGTCGCCGCGATCGATCCGCGGGTGGCGGTGACGAGGTAGCTGTGGTCATCGAGCGGCCACACGGCCGCGCTCATCCGGTGCGCCTCCTGAAGAAGGAGACGCTGGAGCGACAGCTTGAGCTCCTCGCGCCAGTAGCGGGGCGTGACCCGGCGCGGCGTCTCTCGCAGCGTCGGGACGTCCACCAGCACGACGACGAGCTGGGACTCCTCGAGGCGGTGGTGCGCGCCGAGCAGCGCCGAGGTCTGCAGCGCCGACCGGATCGCGGCGCCGGTGGGACGGATCCGGAGTGTGGGGACTCCGGCCAGTTCGAGTCGCTCGGCGGTCGCGTGGACGCAAGTGAGCGCGACACTTGTGGCGCCTCGCCGCCACAGACGCTCGTGAAAGGCCGCCAGCGTGCCGGGTCCTGCGGATTCCTCCCGCAAGTGCACGTGGTCGGTGTTGAGGTCGATCTCGCTGAACGCCTCCTCGACCTCCGCGCGGGTCAGCACGTCGATGCTGACGCGTTCGGGTTCGTGGCGTTCGTCCAGCGACGCACGTAGCAGCGCGCCCTGCAGCGCGGCGCCGTTCAGTGGCACGAACGTCGCGGGCATCGTGAGCACGCCCGCCTTCCGCGCGAACTCGTACGGCACCGGGCTCGCGAAGAGGCAGACGTCCACCCCTGACCCGAGCCTTACGACCTTGTCCGCCGCCTCCTGCTCGTCCCGGTACGCAGCGGCGACGAGCCGGCTGGGCACCGATGTGGGGCCATGGCCCATGAGCATGACCCGCTCGACAAGGTCATGCGGTCCCACGACGCCGATTGTCAGGTCCGGTGTCACCGAACCACTCCGGGGCCCGCTCATCTAGGCCACCTCGTGTCCGCGAGCGGGCCTGGGGGACCCCCGGCCGGGCCGGCCTCCCCCAGCTCCCCGCTCGCGCCCGTCCTAAGACAGCCTCCACCCAACGCATGTCTCATACCTTTGACGCCCCTGTCTGGTCGACAGCCCCAGCCTCCGTGAACTTCGTTCCTCCATTGGGCAGATCGGCCGGAGACCACGAGATGTGACGCCTCTGAGCAAAATCGGTTAAGAGCACGCTGAAAAACTACTAGTAGGGCGGATCCGGTGAGGAACTTATTACTAACCGGACAGGTAACACGAGGTCGGTAAGAAGGTGACCGACGTAGTCAGTTCGGGTCAGACCACGCGCTCGATATCGGCCCCGAGTGCCGTGAGCCGCTCCGCCACGTGCGCGTGGCCGCGGTCGAGGTAGTAGCCGGAGGTGATGGTGGTCTCCCCCTCGGCGGCGAGGCCGGCGAGCACCAGCGCGCTGCCGGTCCGCAGGTCGTGTGCGACGACCTCGGCACCGTGCAGCCGCGTCGGCCCGTTGACCTTGGCGCGGTTGCCGTTGACCTCGACGTCGGCGCCCATGCGCGTGAGCTCCTCGGCCAGCTTGAAGCGGCCGTCGAAGATGCGCTCGTAGATGTAGCTCGGCCCGTCCGCCAGGCAGGACAGCGCCATGATCGGCGACTGCAGGTCGGTGGCGAAGCCCGGGTACTCGTCGGTGATGACGTTGATCGGCCGCAGCGGCCGGTCCCGGCGCACCTGCAGGACGGCGCCCTGCGAGGCGAACTCCACGCCCATCTGCTCCAGCTTGTCGCCCGCCACGCCCAGGTGCTCCAGCGAGGCGCCGACGAGGCTGATCTCTCCGCCGGTGATCGCGGCGGCCATGACCAGCACGCCGGTGTCGATCCGGTCGGGCATGACCGTGTGCTCGACGGCGGTGAGCCGGTCGACACCCTCGACGGTGATGAAACCGGTGCCCCCGCCGGTGATGCGGGCGCCCATGCGCTGCAGGAGCGTGATCACGTCGAGGACCTCGGGCTCCAGCGCGCAGTTCTTGATCAGCGTGGTGCCGTGGGCCAGCGAGGCGGCCATGAGGAGGTTCTCGGTGCCGGTGTGCGACGGCGTGTCGAGGTAGAGCGTGCCGCCCTGCAGGTGGCCCGCCTTGACGTGGATGGAGCCGGTGCCGTCGTCGGTGACCTGCTCGGTGACCGTGGCGCCCATCCGCTTGAAGCCGTTGTAGTGGAAGTCGAGGTTCCGGCTGCCCAGGTTGCAGCCGCCGACCCCCTCGATGACCGCTTCGCCGAGCCGGTGCAGCAGCGCCGGCACGAAGAGGAACGAGCCGCGGAAACGCGCGGCGATGTCGGCCGGCAGGACCGGGCTGGTGAGGTTCGAGGCATCGATGACGAGAGTTCGCTCCGCCTCGTGCAGCTCCGCCTTGGCCCCGATCGCCTGGGCCAGTTCGACCGCTCGCCTGACGTCTTCGATGATCGGCACGTTGCGCAGGACCGTACGGCCCTTCGTCGCCATCAGCGACGCCCCGATCATGGGCAGGACGGCGTTCTTCGCGCCCTGCACGAACACGGTGCCGCGCAACTCGCGGCCACCTCGCACGCGGTAACGGACCTCGTGGCCCAAGCTCATAGCGCCGATACTCCTTCGATGCGGGGATTGACTTGACCTGCCCGCTCGCTCTGTCAGCGGGTCACGAGTGCCCACACGCGGTGTGAAGCGTGGGGCACAGTATTCCACCGGGTCTGCCGTGTCATGACCGAAACATCCGGTCTTGTGTGGCTATCTCGATCTCTTAGAGACCGCCTGCCGGAGATTGGTTCGGGTCATGTCGCGGGTGTCCCAGATCGTCGCCGACGGTTCGTCATGTTCTTCGAGTGTCTCACGGGTGCGAAGGTCGCGCTGGGACGCATACGGTGTCACCTGCATGAATGGTGCCGAGCGTACGGGGGATGCCGCACTGGCCAAAGATCACTCCGCGGCCGCCGTCGTCCCTGCGCCCGCTGCGGTAGGTGACCAACCTGCGCAGGGGTTCGCGTCCCCGGACACCGGAGTTTTGGTCAGTGGTGGTGATCACACAACGGTCACAGGAGTGGACGAACGATCTCCACCTCGCCGATGCGCAGAAGATCTACCGAATTCCTCGCCGTACTGGCCCAGACCCTCGATCACGAGCTGGGGCGGTCCCCCTGGTTCACACCCCGGTAGGGCCTGTCGGACAGCGTGACGTCGCGTAGGAGGCCGCCGGCTGGTACCTCATGGGCGGAGTGGGGTCACCGCGTCAAGGGCGTCCACGCGCAGCGTCCGGCCGTCGTAGGCGGGCCGTAGCCGCGCCATGCGCGCCTGCTCCCGCTGCGACAGGTGCGCGCCGTCCCGGGCGGATCCGCATGAACTCCCGGGTGTACCGGAAGCCGCCCGGTGTCGCCCCGCCGTTCTACGGCCGGATGCCACCGGCGCTCTTGAGCGGGTAGACGTCGAGTCGCCGGACGACCGCCGTCACCTGAGGGACGCGAGGCGGCCGAACATCGCGTCCAGCCGTTCGACGTAGCGCTCGGGGCGGCACACCTCGTCGAGGCGCGCCTCATCGAGCGCGTGGCCCGCCTCGCCGGCGCGCCGGCGCAGGGTCTCGCGGAACGGCACGCCGGTCTCCCAGGTCTCCATGGCGGCCTGCTGGACGAGCGGGTACGCCTCGTCGTCGCGTGACATCCCGGCGTTCACCAGCTCCAGCAGGACCGCGCTGGTGTAGATCAGACCGCCGGTGGACTCCAGGTTCGCGAGCATCCGCTCCTCGTCGACCACGAGGCCGGTGACGAGCCGGTGGGTCAGCCGCAGCATGTAGTCGAGCGCGGTCGAGGCGTCCGGCAACGCGATCCGCTCGGTCGAGGAGTGGGAGATGTCCCGCTCATGCCACAGCGGTATGCCCTCCATCACGGGGATGACCTGAGCGCGTACGATCCGCGCCATACCCGCCAGCCGCTCGGACATGATGGGGTTCTTCTTGTGCGGCATCGCCGAGGAGCCCTTCTGGCCCCGGCCGAACGGCTCCCACAGCTCGCGCACCTCGGTGCGCTGGCCGTGGCGCACCTCCAGCGCGATCGCCTCGCACACCGTCGCCATGATCGCCAGAGCGGACGCCCACTCGCTGATGCCGTCCCGGATCACCACCTGGGTGGACACGTCGGCCGGCTTGAGCCCGAGTTCGGCCGCGACGTAACGCTCGACCTCGGGATCGATGTTGGAGTAGGTGCCCACCGCGCCCGAGATGGCGCACACCGCGACCGCGTCGCGGGAGCGCCGCAGCCGGTCACGGGAGCGCGCCGCCGCGAACGCGAAGTCGGCGACCCGGTGTCCCCAGACGTCGGGCTCGCCGTGGATGCCGTGCGTACGGCCGACGCGGAGGGTGGCACGGTGCTGGAGCGCGTGGTCGCGCAGGGCCGCCACCAGCGCGTCGGCCTTGGCCAGCAGGAGGTCGGTGGCCTCGGTCAGCTGGAGCGCGAGCGCGGTGTCGAGCAGGTCCGATGAGGTCATCCCGAAGTGCACGTACGCCGCGGCCTCGCGCGGGACCGTGTTGTCGGCCCACGCCGTCAGGAACGCGATGACGTCGTGCTGGGTGGTCGCCTCGATCTCGGCCACGCGCTCGGGCGTCGGTGGCGGCGCGGCACGCACCGGCTCCACGGCGTCGGCCGGGACGGTGCCGGCCTTCGCGTGCGCCTCCAGCACAAGGGTCTCGACCTTGCACCAGAGCTCGTATTTGTGCGCGTCGCTCCAGACGCGGCCCATCTCCGGAAGGGTGTAGCGCTCGATCACACCAGACAGTCTCCCAGGTACGGCCGCCTACCTGGGCACTTCGGGTCAGCCGCGCGCCGCGATGTCCGTCCGGTAGTGGCTGCCGCGCAGGCGGATCCGTCCGGCGGCCTCGTACGCGCGCGAGCGCGCGGTCGCGACGTCCGGTCCGGTGCCGACGACGTTGAGGACACGTCCCCCGCCGCTGACCGGCAGGCCGCGGTGGGTCTTGGTGCCCGCGTGCAGGACGTAGACACCCTCGACCTGCTCGGCCTCCTCGATGCCGGCGATCGGGTCGCCGGTCTTCGGCGCACCGGGATAGTTCTCCGCGGCGATCACCACGGTGACCGCGGCTCCGGGGCGCCACTCGATCGGCGGCACCGAGCCGAGACCGCCGACCGCGCACGCCTCAAGCAGGCCGGACAGCGGCGTGGCGAGCCGGTCCAGCACGACCTGGGTCTCCGGGTCGCCGAACCGCGCGTTGAACTCGATCACTCGGGGTCCGTCGGCGGTCAGCACGAGCCCGGCGTACAGCACCCCGACGTAGGGCGTCTCACGGCGGCGCAGCTCGTCGATCGTCGGTTGGATGACCGTGGACACGACCTCGGCGGCCAGGTCCGGTGGCGCCCAGGGCAGCGGCGTGTACGCACCCATACCGCCGGTGTTGGGGCCCTCGTCGCCGTCGTAGGCGCGCTTGAAGTCCTGTGCGGGCATCAGCGGCACCACGGTGGAGCCATCGGTCAGCGCGAACACCGAGATCTCGGGTCCGTCGAGGTACTGCTCGACGACGACGCGGTCGCATTCCTCGGCGTGACGCTCGGCGGCCTCGCGGTCCTCGGTGACGACCACGCCCTTGCCGGCGGCCAGGCCATCGTCCTTCACAACGTAGGGCGGGCCGAACTCATCGAGGGCGTCGCTGACGTCGCCGGAGCTGTCGCAGACGCGCGCGGCCGCGGTCGGCACTCCGGCGTCGGCCATGACCTCCTTGGCGAACGCCTTGGAACCCTCGATCTCCGCCGCGGCCCGGTCGGGGCCGAAGCACAGGATGCCGGCCTGGCGTACGGCGTCGGCCACCCCGTGGACCAGCGGCAGCTCGGGCCCGATGACGACCAGCCCGATGCCGAGCCGCTGGGCGAGCTCGACCACCGCGACGCGGTCGGTCGGGTCCAGGACGTGGTTGTCCGCCATGGCGGAGGTGCCGGCGTTGCCGGGGGCGCAGTGAAGCGCAGTGACATCGGGATCTTGGGCGAGCGAGCGGATCAACGCGTGTTCGCGTCCGCCCGAGCCGATAACGAGGACTCGCACGCGCAGAGCCTATCCAGATCCGGAGGCCCCATCCGGCCGGTCACCAGGAGGGAAGCCACGGTTGGGTGGGCCTGTTATGAACGGGTATGCCGGTCACTGGCCGGTGCGAGCGGGAACGCCGCGGCGAAAAGTGCCGATAAAAAAGTTGAGCGCGGTGTGAACCAAGCGCCC
This sequence comes from Actinoallomurus sp., assembly GCA_035643735.1. Taxonomy (GTDB): domain Bacteria; phylum Actinomycetota; class Actinomycetes; order Streptosporangiales; family Streptosporangiaceae; genus Actinoallomurus. Next base: position 8,541 of record DASQPY010000631.1, read on the forward strand.
TACGGAGGCGTCTTCTTACCCGGGTATAACCTTAGAGCTCGCTGAAGCTGGTCAACAGACCTAAGGAGGTGGTTGTGATGAGTCCTGGTGATCCTTGCGGTAGCGCCGAGATTCCTCCTAGTACGACCCCCTCTACTCGGCGTCCGGCCGCCCGCGGCGCGCGCTCCCCGTTCTAGTCGGGGTCAACGCGCGGTCGCCGCGCGTGAGCCGGGCCGGGGAAGGACCCCCGAATGGCCATGACCAAGGCTCGTCCCACCCGCGCGACCCGCGTTCTCTTCAAGCCGCTCAACCGCCCTGGCCGCGGCGCCCGCCGCATCTCCACCAGCCGCGGTTCCGCCGTGATCGACTGGGCGGCCTACATCGACGGTGAGCGCGTCGACACCCCTGACGTCGCGGACGCGGTCCAGCTCGTACGGGCGCCGCACTCCTCCCAGTACGCGACCAACCTCCACACCGAGGCGAAGAACCGCTTCGTCTGGGTCGGCCTGCACGAGCCCGACGCGGACGAACTGGAGCGCCTGGCCGAGGTGTTCGGCCTGCACCCGCTCGCGGTCGAGGACGCCATCCACGCACACCAGCGGCCCAAGTTCGAGCGCTACGACGAGCTGCAGTTCTTCGTCATGAAGACGGTCGGCTACGTCGAGCGCGGCGACGGCGACGTGGTGCAGACCGGCGAAATCATGATCTTCTGCGGACCCGACTTCGTGGTGACGGTCCGGCACGGCGCGCATGGCGCGCTGGCCCCCGTACGCCTGCGCCTGGAGGAGACGCCCGAGCGGCTCGCCCTCGGCCCGGCCGCGGTCCTGCACGCCATCACCGACCGCGTGGTGGATGACTACATCTCCGTCGCGGACGCCGTCCAGGAGGACATCGACGACGTCGAGGAGTGCGTCTTCTCCGCCGACGCCACCAACCAGGCCGAGCGGATCTATCGCCTGAAGCGCGAGGTCATCCAGCTCAAGCGCGCGGTCTGCCCGTTGGCCGGCCCGATGCGCAACCTCGCCGCCCGGCGCTTCGTGCCGGCCGAGATCCGCGAGTACTTCCGCGACGTCGACGACCACCTGTCCCGCGTACGCGAACAGGTCGAGGCGTGTGACGAGCTGCTCACCCCGATCCTGCAGGCGCACCTCACCCAGGTGACCGTCACCGACAACCACGACATGCGCAAGATCTCCGCCTGGGCGGCCATCCTCGCGCTGCCTACGGCGATCACCGGCATCTACGGCATGAACTTTCAGAACATGCCCGAGTTGCAGTGGAAGTACGGCTATTTGCTCGTGCTCGGCGTCATCGCGGCCTCCTGCTCCACCCTCTACCGCCGCTTCCGCCGCACCGGCTGGCTCTAGTCGTCGCCGTAGGTGCGTGCCGAGCCGCGTACGCCGGGGCCGTCTCCTGCCCCCCGGCTCGTCTTCTGGACGGTTTTCGTGAGACGCGATCTCCTTCGTCTCACGAAAACCGCGCCAAGCCAGATGGCCGCCGCTCCCGCCCACTTTGTCACCCACCTGGCGCGGGGGGCCGCCGACAGGGTCCGGCCGGATCGATCTTCGCGGCGACCGGGGGACGCCGCGGCCCACTCGGCGATCGCGGTGACGGCGGCGGCCGGGTCGGCGATGCGGAGGCGGAGCCGCCGGTAGCGATCGCCCGGCTCCGGGAACTGCGGCGCCCGATCCAACCTCCGGCGCGTCCGCCAGATCCACAGACCGGTCTCGCGGCGTCGGGCCGAGGTGAAGATGTGGTCCTCGGACAGGACGATCTCCAGGTTCAGTGGTTCACGGAACAGGGACAGTTCGCCCGTGTCGTAGTCGACCACGGTCGACACCATGGCGTCCTTCCACCGCAGCCGCTCGGCTCCCATGACGAGTTCACGCCGAATGCGGGCGTCCCGGCCGAGCAGGACCGGGTCGTGGATGACCAGCGCGTCCGTCTCCAAGGTGACGCGCGGGCGGGCCAGCAGCATGCGCACCGCGTGCACCTGGATCGGCACCGTCACGATGGACAACGCACCGGCGAGCGCCGCGATGGCGAGTTCATGCAGGTCCACCCCACCTAGGACGGCCTCCAGACCGAGGGCGACGGCCGCCAGGGGCAGCCCGACGCCCCACGGCACCAGGAAGAGGACCGCGTACGCCCCGCGCCACCGTGACCGCCGCACGCGGATGACCGTGCCGTCAGTCATGGCGGCCGAGCACGTCGCGGAGGCGGTCGGGGTAGTCGGTGACGATGGCGTCGGCGCCGAACGCGATGTGGCGCGCCATCTCCACCGGGTCGTTCACGGTCCACACGACCACGCGCAGGCCGCGGTCGTGCGCGACGGTGACCAGCTCCGGGGTGACCATGACCCCCTTGGGGGACAGCATCGTCGCGCCGGCGCCCACCGCCGCGGCGACGAGGCCGCCCGCCGGGTCGTGACCGGCCATCCAGGAGGCGTCCAGGGTGACCGGCTCGACCAGTGCGATCCGTTCGCCGCCCGGCAGCAGTTCGCGGGCGACACCGAGGACCCGCCAGTCGAACGCCAGCAGCCGCGACCGCTCGAGCAGGCCGTACGACTCCAGGACCTTGACCGCCGTGCCCGTGATGGTCGTCACGTCGGGCCACGACGGGTCGGTCTTGATCTCCACCGCGAGGCGCACGTCGTGCGGGGCGACCAGCTCGCAAACCTCGGCGAGCGTGGGCACCTCCGCGCCGGGCAGCGGCGTCTGCGTCGCGGCGAACCGCTGGTGCACGATGCCGGCTTCAATGGTTTTGACCTGCGCGAGGGTGAGCTCGCGGATGGGCCGCCCGACGTAGGGGTACATCGGGTCGCCCGGCCGGCACGGCCCCCGGTCGCGTACGGTGTCGGCCCGCAGCGCCTGGTCGTGGTGGAGCACCGGCACCCCGTCGGCGGTCAGCCCGACGTCGAGCTCCAGCACGTCGACGCCGAGCTCGAGCGTACGGGCGAACCCGGGAAGGGTGTTCTCCGGCCACAGTCCGCGCGCGCCGCGGTGCCCCTGAATCTCCACGGCGCCAAGAGTAGGATCTCGCCGTTGCGCCTCGGCGCCCTGGTGGATCATGGAACGGCCGGGCCGCGCTCAGATGAGCGAACGGACCTGGACGGTCTGGTCGCGGCCGGGGCCGACGCCGATCGCGGAGATCTGCGCACCCGACATCTCCTCCAGCGCCCGGACGTAGTCGCGCGCCTTTTCCGGCAGGTCGTCGAAGACCTTGGCGCTGGAGATGTCCTCCTGCCAGCCGTCGAGGTACTCATAGACCGGCTTGGCGTGGTGGAACCCGGTCTGCGTCATCGGCAGCTCGTCCAGGCGCTCGCCGTCGACCTCGTACGCCACGCAGACCGGCACCCGCTCCAGTCCGGACAGGACGTCCAGCTTGGTGAGGAAGTAGTCGGTGATGCCGTTGACACGGGTGGCGTACCGCGCGATCACCGCGTCGAACCAGCCGCAGCGCCGGTTGCGGCCGGTGGTGACGCCGTACTCCCCGCCGGTCTGGCGCAGCCAGTCGCCGGTCTCGTCCAGCAGCTCGGTCGGGAACGGCCCCGAACCGACGCGCGTGGTGTAGGCCTTCAGGATGCCGATCACCTTGCTGATGCGGGTGGGGCCGACGCCGGAGCCCGCGCAGGCACCGCCCGCGGTGGGGCTGGAGGAGGTGACGAAGGGGTACGTGCCGTGGTCGACGTCGAGGAGCGTGCCCTGCGCGCCTTCGAGGAGCACGACCCTGTCCTCGTCGAGTGCGCGATTGATAACGAGCGCGGTGTCGGCGATGTGCGGGCGCAGCCGCTGGCCGTACGCCACGAACTCCTCGACGATCGGGTCGATCTCGATCGCCCGCCGGTTGTAGACCTTGGCGAGGATCTGGTTCTTCTCCCGCAGGGCGAGCTCGAGCTTCTGCTCGAGGATGCCCGGGTCGAGCAGGTCCTGCACGCGGATGCCCACCCGCGCGATCTTGTCGCCGTACGCCGGGCCGATGCCGCGGCCGGTGGTGCCGATCTGGGCCTTGCCGAGATAGCGCTCGGTGACCTTATCGAGCGCCTTGTGGTGCGGCATGATCAGATGCGCGTTGGCGGAGATCAACAGGCGGTCGCACGAGATGCCGCGCGCCCTCAGCCCGTCGATCTCCTCCAACAGCACGCCTGGGTCGATGACCACGCCGTTGCCGATGACGGGGACGACGTCCGGGGAGAGCACCCCCGATGGAAGCAGGTGCAACGCGTAGGACTGGTCGCCGATGACGACCGTGTGCCCGGCGTTGTTCCCGCCCTGGTATCGCACGACATAATCGACGTCGCCGCCGAGAATGTCGGTGGCCTTGCCCTTGCCTTCGTCGCCCCACTGGGCGCCGACGAGCACGATGGCCGGCATCGGAATTCTCCCTGGACATCGATGAAGCCCCTGCGCAAGCAGCGACAGGGGCTCTTGCGATCAGAGCGTACCCGTCGGATGGCCACGAGGAAAACGGTACGAGCCGGTCAGGTGGCGAGAACCTCGGCGGCCGCCGAGCTGCTGTCCCGCAGGAACGTCCGGCAGCGTTCGGCCTCTTCGTCCTCACCGATCGCGGCGGCCGCACGTGCGAGTGCGTGCAGTGACCGCAGGAACCCGCGGTTGGCCTCGTGCTGCCAGGGGATCGGGCCGTGCCCCTTCCATCCGGCACGGCGCAACTTGTCCAGCCCACGGTGGTAGCCGGTACGGGCGTACGCGTAGGACTCGATGACGTCGCCGTTCCCGAACGCGCGGTCGGCGAGCTCCGCCCATGCCCCGGGGTAGTCGGGGAATCTGGCGGCCACTTCGAACGGGTCCACGCCGGCGTCGAGAGCCTGGCGGGCCTCCGGGTTGTCCGGCAGCTCGGTCGGTGGTGGCCCTCCGAGGAGGTTCTGTTGCTCCATGTGCTCATCCTGACCGATCAACGGCGTATCTCCTACTCCGCGGATCGGGCAAATTGGTCACAGGGGGCAATCCGGTGGGCGGCGCGGCACGCCCCCCACCGGACCGCACTGGTTGTGATCGGTCCTAGGCGAGCTTCTTGCCCGAGGACAGGAGGTTCTCGCACGCGTGGACGACGCGCTCGGCCATGCCCTGCTCGGCGGCCTTGCCCCACGCACGCGGGTCGTAGGTCTTCTTGTTGCCCACGTCGCCGTCGACCTTGAGCACGCCGTCGTAGTTGCGGAACATGTGGTCGGCCACCGGCCGGGTGAAGGCGTACTGCGTGTCGGTGTCGATGTTCATCTTCACGACGCCGTACGAGACCGCGTCGCGGATCTCCTCCAGCGTCGAGCCGGAACCGCCGTGGAAGACCAGGTAGAACGGCTTTTCCTGGCCGTACTTGGCGGCCACCGCGTCCTGGATCTCCTTCAGCACCTCGGGCCGCAGCTTCACGTGCCCCGGCTTGTAGACGCCGTGGACGTTGCCGAAGGTCGCGGCCAGCAGGTAAC
>DASQPY010000632.1:0-4904 GCA_035643735.1 Actinoallomurus sp.
CCTGGGCATCGACCACGTCATCGTCGCTGTCCCCGATGCGGCCGCCGACTCCTCGTTCGCGCACCTGGCGGCGCTTGCCACGCAGATCTCCACCATCACCCCGGCCGGACGCTGAGCACGTGCTTGGGGGACGGCGCACTGGCGACCTTGCGTAATGGAGGTATCTCACCTCGTGTATCGACTGTCGTCTATTCGCGGGTTGTTGAACCGGGTAATTGTCAAGGGGAATGGTCGTTGCCTGGGGCGTAGCGGCTCCAGGGGCTGCCGGCGGTGGTGGCGATGCGGCTGGTCTGCTGGTCGGTGTAGCCGAGCATCCATGCGATGACCGGTACTGGTGCCTGGAGGACCAGGTGCCGTAGTGCGGCGGCTCGGCCATTCAGGGCGGCGATCTGGTGGTTCCGAAGGCGTCTTTCGATGGTGTCGGTGGTCATGGGCTGGCCGCCGCGGCGGCCGGGGAAGAGCCAGTGGGAGTCCTGGTTGGTGGCGGTGGTCAGGTTCAGGCGCTGGTCGAGGTGGCGCAGCAGCAGAGCGGCGAAGGGTTCGGGAACCGGCGTCGGCGGGTCGCCGAGGCGGAGGCTGACGTGGCCGTCGTCGTCGAGGACGTCGTCGATGCTCAGGCGCAGGATCCTGGTCAGGGGCCGGGCATAGAGCAGCACCAGGATGGCGGCGACCCGGGTGAGCAGGGGGACCTGTTCGTCGGTGAGGAGCCGGCGGAGCGTGGCGAGGCGCTGCTGTGGCGGCTCCCTGGTCAAAGGTCCCTTGCGATCTCCGGAAGGGACCCTAATCCGAAAATCGGAGTCCGGCTGGGCAGGCATCAGCGCCTGGCGGAGCGTCAGCGGAGCGGGTTGTGGACGGTGGTGGGTTAGGCGGCGAATTAGATGGTGACACCGTCAGAGCAGAACCGGTTCGGCGACATCGAGCCACGCCTCGACGTCGGCGGGGGTGAAGTGGCGGATCGACCAGTCGATGAGGCGCAGGCTCATGTGCGCCCAGCAGACCCGTAGGACGTCGTCGGGTACGCGGCCCCGTACCAGCCCGTCCAGCCACCGGCCGAGGTCGGGTGTACGTCGAGCAAGGTCGAAGCGGAGGGTGATCAGGTCGAAGTCACCGTTTCCGCGGCAGGCCGCATCCCAATCGATGACGCCGGTCATAGCCCCGGACGCGTCGACCAGCACGTTCTCGGGGTGAAAGTCGAAGTGCACGAGATCGTCGCCGCAAAGGTGGTCGTGCGTCGTGACGCCGATCTCGCGGATGGCCGCAAGCAGGTCGGCGGTACGCCGGTCATAGTCGGCCAATGACTCGTGCAGACAGAAACCTGGTCCGCTGGTCCGTAAGTACAAAGACGGCGCCCGCAGGTCGCCGTGATCGGTGAGCAGTCCGCGGCATTGCTCGTTCACCTCGACCATCGCCTCGACGGTGCGCCGGGTGACCGTGTTGGCAGGCGTACGCCCTGGAAGCAGCTCCTGCACGATCATGACTCCGGATGGAACCGCCTCCACGAGCTCATAGCGAGGTGCCGGGATCCCGGCCGCCCGGGCGATGTCCAGCATCTCGGCGGTCTTTCGGGCGGTGGCCGGCGAGCCCGCCGGCTGCCATGTAAGCACCGAGCGGTGACCGTCCGGCCAGCGCACATACACCGCGCCGACCTGACCACCAGGGCACGGTCCCTCGTCGGCCAGCACGATGCCCCGCACATCGGCGAGCTGACCCAATACGAGATCGGCGTCCAGCCTGGCGACACGGGGAAACTCCGCCACGACCGAAGGCTACAGCGACAGCGACGGACGGGGAGCGGAGAGGCGGCCATGGCCTGAGCACTACGAGCCAGGCTGCGGTTCGGCTTGTTCTCGAATGACTCGCCGCACGTCGGAGTGCTGCTGTACAGCACCGATGTACAGCAACACCGGCACACAGTCACTCTTTGCAACTAACGCCGGAACACGCCTGACATCGCTAGGGACCGTAGAGGCCGAGGACGGGTTTCGCATCGAGGGGATCAACCAGTGCTGGTGAATTAGGCCCTTGTGGATCAAGCATGGCGCCGTGCCCCCGCACACTGGTGGACTGAGTTGCTCGGGCATAGAATTATAGAATGCGGTTCGGTTTCGAGCGGAGGGCGGTTGGGATGCGAGAGATCGCGGCGGCGGTGGCGGACCCGATCGGGCGGCTGGGCGGAGCATTCATGATCTCTCGCGAGGCGAAGGCCTACTCGGCGGAGGTAGGGCTGACGGGCTGGGCGCCGTACTTCCGAGGTCGCTTCGGAGTCCTGGGAGACGTCGACGCGGATGTCGTGGCGTCCGTGGCCGGTTTCTTCCCGGTCGAGACGGTACGGGAGGCGTGGGATGCGGGCGCCGGTCTCTCCGCGGCGGCCGCTGCCGCTCGGTACGCCGTCGTGGCTCATGACTTCGGCCATCGCAAGCTGACCGACTTCGCGGAGTCTGCGCGCCTGGCCGATCTGCTCCAGCTCGTCGTGGACGGCGGGGATGTGGTCGGCGCGCCGCTCTTCGCCGGCTGGCGGGCGATGCGGTTGCCCGAGGACGACCGAGCTCGGGTGATTCAGCTCGCCCACGTCGTACGCGAGCTCCGCGGCGGCCTGCATATCATCGCGGTCCTGGCGAGCGGGCTGAGCCCGCTGGAGGCGATTCTGAGCGGCGGCTCGGCGATCCTGCGCGACGGCGAGCCGAACGCCGAATACTTCGGTTGGCCGCGGCCGTATCCCGATGTGACGGAGGAGGTACGGCGTCGACGCACCGACGCGGAACGGCTCACCGACGAACTGATGGCCCCTGCCTTCGCGGCCCTGGACAAGACCGAGGCCGACGAAGTGGTCGCCCTTCTGGAGAAGGCGGAGCGAGTCGTCTTCGGCTGAGCATGGTCCGGGGCGGCCGACAGGAGGCGCCTTCGAGGCCTCGACCAGACCGGCCTGGCGCTTCACACCGAAGTAGCAGCTCCCACACCCCACGCCACCACAAAGATCAGGACACAGACGTCGGTGAGAGCGACAAGGACGGAATGCGCCGGGGCCGAGGTCAGAACCGATGCGCTGCCCGCAGACGATCAGGTACACGGCGAACGCGCAGTCGGCTGTGACGGGCGCGATCAGTGGCGAGCTCAGCCAGCCTTGGCTTCCGCCTTCTTGGCCATCTGCTGAGCCAGGGGTGAGGACCCTGTTCTCGGACGTTACCCGCCGGGGCGACAGGCGGACCGTCTAGTCTTACCCGCGCCCGCAGGTCGTACGCCCTTCTTCGGAGGAATCATGATCAACGGCGCGCATGTGATCATTTACAGTCAGGACGCCGACGCGGATCGGCGGTTCATCCGCGATGTGCTCGGCTTCGGCAACATCGACGCGGGTGACGGCTGGCTGATCTTCAAGCTGCCTCCCGCCGAGGTGGCCGTGCACCCCACTGACGGGAAGGGCCGGCACGAGCTCTTCTTCATGTGTGACGACATCAAGGCCACGCTGGCGACGCTGGCCGAAAAGGGAGTCGAGATCTCCCGGCCAATTGAGGAACAGGGCTGGGGAGCCCTGGCCTCGATCAGGCTGCCGAGTGGATCCGAACTCTCCCTCTACGAGCCGCGCCACCCCGTCGCGTACGACCTCGAGGGGTGAGGCCGCCCCTCAGTTGATCACGCGGTAGGTCAGGTGTTCGGCGGCCGGGGTGGACACCGACTCGAGCGGCTCCAGCCGCAGTGACGCCGGCATGCCCCCGGGGAACAGCGGCGTGCCACCGCCGAGGATGATAGGGGCGAGGTGGATCTTGAGAATGTCCACCAGGCCGGCCCGCAGGAACTCGTGCGCGATGGAGCCACCTCCCATGATCACGATGTCCTTGCCGCCGGCGGCGGCGCGCGCCTTGTCCACAGCGCTGTCGAGGCCGTCGGTGACGAAGCTGAACCGGTCGCCCGGCCGGACCTTCTCGGACCGCGAGTGGGTGACGACGAAGACGGGCGGGGCGACCGTCTGGTCCTGGTCGTAGCCGTAGCCCACTTCGTCGTTCCATCCGCTCGGTCCATCGACGACGTCGAAGAGGCGCCGGCCCATGATGACGGCGCCGGTGCCGGTGAAGGACGTTCGGAGGATCTCGGCGTCGCGTGGCGTACGCTGATCCGTCACCCAGGCGTGCAGCGGTTCGCCGCCGACGCCCAGGCCGTGTTCGGGGTCGGCGCCCGGCGCGGTGACGTACCCGTCCAGCGACATCGTGATGTCGACGACGACCCGGCTCGCCTCCCGGCTGCTCCCGACCGGGCCGCGTGTCAGTTCGTCGAGGCGGTCCATCGAGTCGAGGATGCCGCGTTCCATCCCGCTGGCGATCATGGCATCGCGTGCCTCGATGGTGGGGAACACGGTGTGACCCCGCAGGCGGGTGCGTCCGCCGAGGTCCTCGAACGTCGTGGAGTCGAGGCTGACGACATCGGGCGTGCCCTCGTACTCGAAGGTCTGGATGATCCGCTTGCCGGGGGTGACGGTGTGGAAGACGCCGTGGAAGACATGTTCGTTGCCCTCGGTGTCGCGGTGCACGTAGCGGTACGCCCCGCCCGGGCGCGCGTCGTACTCGATGAGGCGCATCTCGATCTCGCGCGGGCCGAGCCAGCGGGTGACCAGCTCGGGGTCGGTGTACGCGCGGAAGACCTGGGCGGGTTTCGCGTCGAGTTCGCGGATGACCTCGATGAACGGGCTGCCGGGCTGTGCCGTGATGCTGGTGGGGTTCTCGATCATGGTTCCTGCTCCATTTCGTCGAGTACGTCGTCGAGCAGGCGGAACTGCCGCTCGCGTGTCAGGCGGTAGGTGTCGATCCAGCTGGTCAGCTCTTCGAGCGCCGCCGGATTCAGATGACATGGACGGCGCTGGCCGTCGCGGCTTCGCGTGATCAGCCCGCCGAGGCCGTCGATGGCATCCGGCA
>DASQPY010000633.1:0-2438 GCA_035643735.1 Actinoallomurus sp.
GCTCGGTCAGGAGGCGGCGCAGGTCGGCGCCGCGCGTGCGCTGGCGCCCGAGGACTACGTCTTCCCGAGCTACCGCGAGCACGCCATCGCCATCGCACGAGGCATCACGGTGACCGACCTGCTGAAGATCTGGCGGGGGACCGAGCACGGCGGCTGGGACGCGGACCGGGTCCGCGTGGCCGGCTACGCGATCGTGCTGGGGGTGCAGACCCTGCACGCGGTCGGGTACGCCATGGGCGTCCAGCGCGACGGCGCGGCCGAGGCCGTACTCGCCTGCTTCGGCGACGGTGCGAGCAGCCAGGGCGACGTCAACGAGGCGTTCGTGTGGGCGGGCGCGCAGAACGCCCCCGTCGTCTTCCTCTGCCAGAACAACCAGTTCGCGATCTCCGCGCCGGCGGAGACCCAGTCACGGGTGCCGCTCTACCGGCGCGCGTCCGGCTTCGGCTTCCCCGGCGTGCGTGTCGACGGCAACGACGTGCTCGCCTCCCTGGCGGTCATGCGCGCCGCGCTCGACCGTGCGCGCGCGGGCGAGGGACCGATGATGATCGAGGCCTTCACCTACCGGATGGGCGCGCACACGAGCTCGGACGACCCGACCCGCTACCGGGCGAGCGCCGAGCTGGAGGCGTGGCGGATGAAGGACCCGATCGAGCGCGTCCGCGCGTACCTCACCAAGAACGACCTCGCCGACGACGCCTTCTTCGAGGCGGTCGACGCCGAGGCGGACGACCTGGGCCGGCAGGTACGCGCCGACTGCCGCGCGCTGCCGGACCCGAGGCCAGGGGCCATCTACGAAAACGTGTACGCCGGCGCGCACGCGCAGCTCGATGAGGAGCGCGCCGCCTTCACCTCCTACCTGGAGAGCTTCACCGGCTGACGGCCGAGGTGCGGCGCACCAACGGCAGGTACACCAGATCGACGATCTCGACGAGGACGCCGTCGGGAAGACGGGCGATCCCGCACGACCCGGTCCATCGTCAGTCCGGCGTAGCCGGCTTCGGTCAGCTCGTCGGCCGCGGCGCGCAGCCTTCATCAACGCCGGAGTGAGCACCCAGGAACCCTTCGACCCCGACCTCGTCAGGCGCGAGGTGCGCATCATCAAGGAGGGCCTGCACCGCACCGCGGTGCGCATCACCGGTGGCGATCCGGACCGGCTGGAGATCGCCGCCCGCCACGTCGCCGACGCCGGCCCGGAGGTCTGGTTCTGCCCGTTCATCCGCGACCTGACCGTCGATGAGAGCTCGCCGACCGTGCCGAGCGCGCCGAACGGCCCCGTGGGCAGGGAGCCGACGTCGTCTTCCTCACGGGTTCCGAGCTCAGCCTGTTCACGGCCGGGTTCGTGCCCGGCGACACGTTCACCGAGCGGGCCGGTTTCCTGACGAGCGTGTCGCATCCGCGCCGGGACGAGGTGCCGGCCCGCCGCATCGCCGCGACCCTCGCGAAGACCTGGACATGGCCAGTGCGGGCGTGGTCAAGGTCCTGGAGGACCGGCGCGGCCACAACTACCCCCACATGGCATGGGAGCCCAAGACCGCGTTCAACGCGCTCGCCGGCTACGACCGCCGGTGAAGATCCGCGTGCGCGGGTGATCCGGGTGCCGGAGCGACGCCTCGGACCGTCCTGACCGGTGATACCCCATGTGGTTTCGGGCACCCTGGGTGGACTTATATGGGGGTCCGTTGCCTAGGATGTGCTTTCCTCGACATTCGCGGTGGCCGGACGGGCCGAGCACGGTCCCGAGCCCCGCTTCCGGAGGAGGATCGGTGAGCACTCCGAGAACGCGAGACAACCTCGATCTGGCCACGACCGCCCGCGAGATGGCGGACCGGGCACCGGCCGGATCGTTCGAGAAGGCCGTTGCCGGCTCGGTCGCCGTCACCTGCGCGACGACCCGTACCCTCGACGAGGCGCGCGACGTCCTGGGCGGAATCGTCCCGGTGGAGGTGCGCAAGCCGGCGATCGAGTTCCTTGACCGCCTCGCGGTGGACAACCCGTAGTCCACCGCCTGAACCCCAAGTGTCCGGCACAAAGTAGACTCCGCACCGTGGCCGAGGCGAAGTTCGAGATCCAGATGCTGGCCGACCGAGTGATGGTGCGCCCCGAGAAAGAGGGGGAGCGCCGTAGCACCGGCGGCATCGTCATTCCCGCGACGGCCGAGCTGGCGAACCGGCTCGTCTGGGGCGAGGTCTGTGGCGTGGGCCATCACGTGCGCTCGGTCAAGGTCGGCGACAAGGTCCTGTTCAAGGACGAGGACCAGTTCGAGGTCGAGGTCCAGGGCGCGATGTACCTCGTGATGCGCGAACGCGACCTGCACGCCGTCGCCAGCGAACGCCCCAAGTACGGCACCGGCCTCTACCTGTGAGCCGGCGGCCGCCGGTCATCCGTACGGAGTGACGGGTCGGAGCCCCATCTCCCCGCGCGTCCGCGCGAGCCGGGTG
>DASQPY010000634.1:0-13771 GCA_035643735.1 Actinoallomurus sp.
GCGGGCTTCTCCGGGGAGCCCGGTCCCGGGCCCGGCCCGGAGGAGGCCTGGCTGGAGGGACGCGAGCTCGAGGACCTGGAGGAGCTGGCCGACCTGGACCTGGAGGCCGTGGGTGCGGGCCGCTCCCCTGGATTCGGGGTCCCGGTCACCCGCCCGGTGCTGCTCGTGTGCACCCACGGCCGGCACAACGCGTGCTGCGCGCGCGTCGGCGCGCCGCTGGCCCGTTTCCTCCACGAGCGGTTCGGCGATGTGTGGGAGACCACACATGTCGGCGGTGACCGGTACGCAGCCAACCTCGTCTGCCTGCCGCACGGCCTCTACTACGGCGACCTCGATGAAGAACGCGCGATGACCGCGGCCGAGGAGTACCGCCACGGGCGGGTCGTCCTGGAGGGCTACCGGGGCCGCGCCGGAATGTCCGAACCGATGCAGGCCGCGGAGCACTTCGTCCGCGCGCGGAGCGGGGTCCTCGGCGTCGGGGCCGTGGCGGTCGAGTTCATGATGGGCGACGTCGCGGTCGTGCGCGCGGGCCAGGCTCGCTATAGGGTTCACGTGGAGCAGCGCCCCATGAGGGCGTGCGGTCCCGGATGTGGCGAGGACATCCGAACATATATTGAACGGGACCTCACTCTTCTCAACGAGACGGCCCTCGTGTAACCTCTCCGAGGCCCTGTACGCCGATCCCGAGGGGACACGGCGCTCTCTGGGGAACATCACGGCGCTTCACGACGTTGCAATTTTTGGCACGTATCACCGTTTGGCGTCCGTGACCGAAATTTTTGCTCACCAGCAAGCTACGAGGTGGTAGTTCTATGGCTCAGGTACGTCGGCAGGCAAACCTCCCCCGTCCCAGCTGGGGCTGGCAGGACGCTGCCGAGTGCCGGGGGGAGGACCTCATCCTGTTCTTCGGCCCGGACGGTGAACGTCAGCCGGAGCGGGAGATCCGCGAGCGCAAGGCCAAGTCGGTCTGCATGCGCTGCCCCGTGCGAGGAGAATGCCTTGACTACGCCGTGTCCCGGCCGGAGAAGTACGGCACGTGGGGCGGCCTGAATGAGGACGAGCGCGCCTCGGAGCGTCGTCGCCGCATGCGCCGCGCCAACGCCGCCTAGGCGGGAGCGCAGTCTGCGGCCCCGCCCCCGCGGGGCCGTTTCCATAGAGCCGGACCGTCAAGCCAGCGGTTCCGGCTCTTGTCCTTCTCCGCGGCCTGCCGACGTCCTCACAAGAGCGCGAGGACGTCGGCGTCGGTGAGCTGTTCGAAGTGCTGGTACCACTGGCCCACCGCGCGGAACGCGGACGGGGCGGCGAGCACCACCACGTCGTCGGCGTCGGCGGAGAGTTCGAGGACGGTCTGGGCGGCGCCGACCGGTACGGCGAGCACGACGCGTGCGGCGCCCTCACCCCGTACGGCGCCGAGCGCGGCACGTGCGGTCCCTCCGGTCGCGAGCCCGTCGTCCACCACGACGGCGTCACGCCCCTTGATCGGCGGCAACGCGCGGTCGCCGCGGTAGGCGCTGACCCGGCGGGTGAGTTCGGCCCGCTCCCGCTTGGTCGTGGTGTCGAGATCGCGTTCGGTCAGCCCCAGCCGGCGCAGCAACTCGGCGTCGAACACCGGCTCGCCGCCCTCGGCGATCGCCCCGACGCCGAGCTCCGGCTGACCCGGACAGCCGATCTTGCGGGTGACCAGCACGTCGAACGGCACCCCGAGCCGCTCGGCGATCTCGTGTGCCACGGGCACGCCGCCACGCGGTAGTGCCAGCACGACCGGATCGGTGAGCCCAAGGGACGCCACGCGGCCCGCCAGCACGCGTCCGGCCTCGGCCCGATCGGTGAACGGCAGCCGTACGCCATGGCCGCTCGACCCCACGGTGAACCACCTCGAATTGCCGGTTGTCCGAAGCCCTACCCATCGGGGAGCGGGCCGCAACGGGGAGCGGTGAGTGAGCCGGTGAGTGAGCCGACGGACCGTCCAGGGACAGTAGCGACGGGTTATCGGTCCCTGGACGGACTCTGATCGGGCGACGAAGACCTGCGAGGCGATTTCCCTTCGCCGGCATTGCCCGGATCAGGTATTGAAGGTCGCCAGGCCGGTCATCAGTCGCACCAGCCCGGCCTCTCAGCCTTTCCGCCGGTCCTCATTCAGAGCCCCTTTCGCTCTGCGAAGTCCGTACGGTCCGGCTCCCTTGCTCGTCCCGCAGGCCAATTTCAGGCTTTCACCAGCAAACGGCTCTTCCAGAGGCGAAGGTCCCCGCGCGACGGGACCTTCGGCGCGGGGCACGAGCCGCTGACCTTTGCCCGGCGACCGGGGACCAACGGACGTACCCTCCCGCGGCTGCCCGCGCCCACAGTTGAGGCGGAGTCACCATGGAGGAGGCGGTGATGAGGCAGAGTCTTCGGCTGGGCCGCGTCGCGGGCATTCCGGTGGGGATCAACTGGTCGGTGTTCGTGATCCTCGTGCTGATCACCGACATCGTCGCCGGGAACGTGCTCCCACGCGCGGACGCCGGCCGGTCCACGAGCGTGTACTGGGCCATCGCGATCCCCACGGCCGTACTCTTCCTGGCCTCGCTGCTCGCCCATGAGGGCGCCCACGCGGCCATCGCGCGGAGGAAGGGCCTCGGCGTGCGTTCGATCACCCTGTGGATGCTCGGTGGCGTCGCCCAGCTCGACGGTGAGCCGCCGAACGCGCGGGCCGACTTCGCCATCGCCGCCGCCGGTCCGCTGACGAGCCTGGCCATCGGCGGGATCCTGCTCGGCGGCGCCCAGGCCGCCGCATCCCTCGGCACGCCGGCCGCGATCGCCGCGGCACTCGCGTGGACCGGCGCGACCAACGTGTTCCTCGCCGTCTTCAACCTGCTGCCCGGCGCGCCGCTCGACGGCGGGCGCATCCTCCGGGCTCTGGTGTGGATGCGTTCCGGCGACCGGGCGCGCGGTGAACGTGCCGCCACCGGCACCGGCCAGATCATGGGCGCGGCACTCGCCGGCGGTGGCATCGCCGAGCTGATCTTCCTCGGCCAGACGGGCGGCCTGTGGCTGATGCTCATCGGCTGGTTCCTCATCTGGGCCGCGGGAAGCGAGGCCAAGTCCCGCGTCGTGCAGGAGGCCGCGGAGGGGGTACGGATCCGCGATCTGATGGTGCCCGAGCCCGAATGCGCGACGGCCTGGCGGCCGATCGGGGAGTTCATCGCCACCGTGGCGGCACGTTCCCGTCAGTCCGTCTTCCCGGTCACCGGGTTCGACGGCCTGCCGTGCGGCGTCGTCACCCTCCGACGGCTGTCAAGACTCCCGTCGGCGCGCGCCGGTGACCGCGTCGACTCGGTCGCGACCGCCCTGCCACCGGACTACACGGCGGCCCCGGACGATCCCGTCTCGTCTCTGGTGGGGCGGATGCCGCTCGCGGGCGCGCTGCTCGCGGTCGTCGTCGCCGACCACCGCGTGGTCGGGATGGTCACCGCCGACGATCTGGGCCGCCTGGTCCAGCAGAGCATGCTGCGCGCACGGAGCACCCCGTCCCGGGTCGACTGAGCACCGATGCCGGCGCTCGCCCGGATGGTCCTGGTCCATACGCAGTACGGCTAGGGCATGTCCTGCTTGCCACGGTGCTCCTTGGGCCTGGGCCTGGGCTTTTCGATCCGCTTCCCGCTCACGCGCGGGGCGACCTGGCCGGCGCTGTGGACGAGCTTCGGCGGGTTCACCCGGGTGATCAGGCTCCAGACCTGTTCGCCCACCTCACGCGGCCGCTCCAGGACCAGCAGGTGCCCGGCGTCCGGGATGACGACGAGATCGGCGGCGGGGATCGCCCCGACGAGGGCCTCGGCGTGCGCGATCGGGGTGATGACGTCGCGCTGGCCGACCATGACCAGGACCGGCACACGGCCGAGGGCCGGCAGGACGGCATGCAGGTCGTAGCGGACGAGCTCGAGGTAGAACTCGGCGATCACCTGGATGGGCACGGACGCCATGAGCTTCGTGGTCAGCCGGGCCACCGGGCGCGGCACCCGGGAGCCGTACAGGTACGGCCAGGTGATCAGGTACGTCGCGCCACTCGCGGAGCGGCGGGCGCCGTCGACCAGCCGCGCGTGCCGCCGGAGCGTGGTCAGCGTGGCGGGTACGAGCCGGTGCACGAACCGCGCCGTGATCGGCGGCAGGCCGGCGGTGATGGAGGACAGACCGCCCGCCGAGGTGGAGGCGAGGACGACACCTACCACCCGGCCGCCGAACAGTCCCGGATGCGACTTGGCGAGGGCGAGGATGGCCATCCCGCCCATCGAGTGGCCGACCAGAACGAGTCGCCCGCGCGGCGCGGCGGCCCGGATCACGGCGAACAGGTCACGGCCGACCTGGTCGATGGTGGCGTTCGGCGGAGTACCCCAGCCGGACCGGCCGTGGCCGCGATGGTCCCAGAGCACGACGCGCACCTTGCCGGCGAGCATTGTCCGCTGGACGTCCCAGCTGGTGGAGTTCAGCAGGTAGCCGTGGCAGAGGACGACGGTCAGGGACGCGCCCGGCGCGTCCTGGACCTCCACGTGCAGCTCGACGCCGTCATCGGCGGTGACGGTCATTCGGCGCGTGGGCGGCAGGCCCTCGGGCAGGTCTTCGGGTCCGGACCCGGTGCCCGTCACGCCGGGTATCGGGAGCAACAGCCGCTCGCCTTGATGCGCCAGCGCGCCGGCGATGTCCAAGAACGACATGACCACCTCCGCCGGGCGGTGCCGTCCCCTTGACGCGGGCCGCCACCGTCACACTCACCATTGAGCCTTCCGGCCGAGGCGGCTGGAGATCCCCGGCCCGTTCCCCCAACGTGCGGCCGAACCCCTTTCCCCCGCAGGTCCTTATCTACACATTGCGCCACAAGGCCCACATCATCCAGGGCCGAAGGTCCTGAACCTCCGGGACGAATCCCCCCAGTGGCCCCAGCATCGATAGATCACCTGAATAGGTGACACCAGACGTGCCAGTCGGGCCCAAGTTAGGCATGTCCAGTGTACGGCGCGAGGTGCACTGACCAGCATTAATGGGTATCAGGCACAATAGGACGGACATACTCCCCCAAGATGCTGTTACTACACAGATCCCCCATCGATCGGGCAGTTCGCTGCCCGCCCGTACAGAGGGGACAGTTTTGGTCGCAGCGAGAGGATCCGCGGCGAACGGCGAACGAATGCCGAATCCGCCCGGCGTAGCCGCTGGAGGTACCGGAGACGCCGGAGCCGGGGACGCCGGGGTTGTCGAGGCGAACGCAGGGGTCGCCGCGCACGCCGAACGATCAGGCGGCGAGGGCGGCGAGGTCGGGCTGATCTCCCAGGGACTGGCCGACGTGCTGGTGCACCGGCTGTTCGCGGTCGGCCTGGACCTGCATGCCGCGCTGACCTACATCGAGGCGAACATCTCCGGAGACCTCACCGTCGACAAGATCCACAAGGCGATCGGCGGCCTGGACAGCGCGATCAAGGACTTCCGCGGCGTGGTGTTCGATCTCCATCCGGAGGGCGCCATGGGGCGGGACGGCCTGCGGGCACTCATCGTGGAGGCGGTGGAGCGCGCGTGCGCTCCGGGCGGCGTCTGCCCCGCGCTCACCCTCGGCCACGGCATCGACGCCCTGATCGACGAACCTGCCTGGCAGGAGGCCGCCCGGCTGGTCCACCGAGCCCTGACGCTGGTCCCCTGCGAACGCCTCGCAGAGGCGCATGTGATGGTCACCGCGGACCCCCGGCCACCGACCCGGCTCGTCATGCACATCGACGCCCCGGCGTGCGACCTGAGCGGGGTCGCCGGCCGCCTTCGCGCCTTGGGCGGACAGGGCGGGAACGGCCACGGCATGGACATCTCATGCCGGCAGGCCCGGTCCCCCGAACGCTCCCGCATCCGCGTCGAATGGCCCGTGACCTCGTCCTGAGGCTCCCTCCCCACGGGCGCGCCGATCCGCGGCGTCCACCACCCCGCCGAAGCGGGGTGAGTTTTCGGCGGTCCGGTACGCCATCGCGTGGCGATCCCGCCGGGAGTGGGTGACCCGGCCTACCGTGAACTGTGATCACGACTGAGGCCGTTCGCGCGTGGTGCCTGGTCAACGGCGAATGGGTGGAACGCGAGGACCCGGTGATGGCGGTCTGTGACCCGTACGGCGGCGACGTGTGCGCGGCGATGGCGGGCCTCGGGTACGAGATCTGGTGTCAGGTCGGTGTGGAGGATCTGCCGTCGGTGCCGATCTCGCTGGCCGTGTACTCGCGCGAGGCGCCTCCGCTCCAGTTTCTGCTGCAGCTCGAGGGCAACGCGGGGAACGTGGTCGAGCACATCTTCGCCGAGACGTTGCCCGACGCCATGGAACTACTGGCACGCTGGGCGCCCATCGCACGCATACGTACACAGGACGCGCGTGTTCTGGTGGCCCACGGGCGTGCGGAGGACGGCTCCCGATGTACCGGAGACGTCCCAGGACGTCCGGACCACGGCTCGGGACTTCCGGAGAACGGCTCCAGACGTCCTGAGGACGGCTCCTCGCAGGCCGAGGTCGGTCCGGGGCATCCCGAGGACGGCTCCGGACGTCTCGATGACGGCGACCGGCCGGACCGGCATCCGGCCCGGGCGCCCCGCCCGGCGGCCGGCCAGGCGGGGTCGCCGGGGGGGTGACCCCGGCTCAGCCCAGTCGGTCGCGCCGTGACTGGCGGTTGATCAGTTTGTACCGGCGCATCCGTTCGGCCCGCAGCCGGGCGTCGGTTCTGGAGGCCATCCACTCGGCCTCGCGGCGGAGCTTGCGCCAGCCTGTCAGCCGGCGTTCCGGTAGGTCACCGGATTCGACGGCGGCCAGTACGGCGCAGCCCGGCTCGGTGACGTGGGCGCAGTCGCCGAAACGGCACTTCGCGGCCAGGTCCTCGATGTCGGCGAACGCCTGTGCGAGGCCCTCCTCCACCTCGTAGAGCCCCACCCGCCGTACGCCCGGTGTGTCGATGACGAGGCCGCCCGGCACGCTGACCAGTTCGCGGTGCGTCGTCGTGTGGCGGCCCCGGCCGTCGGAGGCGCGGATCGCCTGCGTGCGCATGACGTCCTCGCCCGCGAGTTCGTTGACCAGCGTCGACTTGCCCGCGCCGGACGGGCCGAGCAGTACCGACGTTCCGGTCGCCAGGGCGCGTACGGCATCCATCCCCTCCCCGGTCACCGCGGAGACCGCGTGCACGTCGGCGCCCGGCGCCGCCGTGGTCACCGTCTCCAGCAGGCCGGGCAGATCGGCGGCCAGGTCCGCCTTGGTGATGACGACGTACGGCGTCGCGCCGCTCTGCCAGGCGAGTGCGAGCAGCCGTTCGATGCGGGCGAGGCCGGTGTCCGGGGACGCCGGCTCGACGATGAGGACCACGTCGACGTTGGCGGCGAGCAACTGCCCCTGGGAGTCGCCGGACAGGCCGCCGCGGGACTCTCGTGCGACGCCGCCACGTACGAGGGCGGTGCGCCGCGGCAGGATCGCCGCGACCTGGTGGCCGCGATCGGGCAGTCCCCGGAGGGCGACCCAGTCGCCGGCGCAGGGCGGAGCGCCACGCCAGCCGGCCTGGATCTCGCCGTGTTCGGTCAGCACGTCGCAGCGGCCACGGTCGACGCGTGCCACGCGGCCCGGGTCCAGGCCGGCATGCGGCGTGAAGGACTCCGCCCAGGCCTCATCCCAGCCGAGCGAGAACAGAAAAGGTGAGGAAGACAACGCGAGCACCCTTCAGGTGCGGGTGCGCGCGGCTCAGGCGGGCACCCGGAGGAACAGGGACGAGGGCAGGGCAAGGCCAAAGACGGTCATGCGTGCTCACCTCTTCCTGATTTCCTCCGGCCGCGACGAGTCTCGCGGCGCGCCGATCATAAGCTTCGCTCCCGGCGGGCGGGCAACTGATTTTCGCGGACCGCCGGGCCGGACCACGCGCCTCGACCCACGGGCCGCGCCGCCGCGAAGGCCGCGCGTGCGCCGGCCGTGTTCACCGGCGAACGAGCGTGCCTACGCGCTGCGCGGTTCGGCCTCGGACCGCGACTCGTGCTCATCCTCCGGCTCCGCCTCGACGTCAGAGGCGGCCTCGGGGCGTCGCACGTCCGGCTCCGGCTCCGATCCCTCCGATCCCGGCTCCGCCGCGTCGCCGGCGTCGGTCCCGGTGAGCTCGACCCGCTGCGCCGCGGCCTTGAGCTGCTTGTCGGCCACCTTGGCCCGTGTCTCGGCCGCCTCGGCGCGGGCGCGGGCGGTGTACTCACCGGGCCACAGCTTGTCGATCTCGGCGTTGAGCGCGGCGCCGATCAGCACCGCCAGAGCGGTGACGTAGAGCCAGGCGAGCACCGCGATCGCCGCGCCGAGCGAGCCGTACACCGTCACGCCGGACGCGGAACCGTCCAGGTAGAGCCGCAGGACGAGGCTGCCGAGCGCCCAGATCGCCAGCGCGACGCCGCCGCCGGGCAGGCCGCGCCACCACGCCGTACGGGCCGGGACGCTGAGGTAGTACAGCGACGCGAGGAAGACGACCGAGACGATGATCAGCACCGGCCAGTAGAGGAGGTGGAGCACTCGCGCGCCCTCGGGCAGCCAGCGCAGCACCAGCGTTGGTCCCGCGACCAGCACCGGGATGATCACCAGGCCGACGCCCAGTCCCCCGACGTAGAGAAAGAACGCCCGCAGCCGGGTACGGACGACGCCGCGCACTCCCGACAGGCCGTACGCGATCGTGATCGTGTCGACGTAGACGTTCAGCGCTCGCGAACCCGCCCACAGCGAGACCACGAAGCTCAGCGAGACAAGCTCGACCCGGCCGCCCCTGAGCACGTCGTCCAGAAGCGGCTTGACGACGGTGTCGACCGACTGCTCGGTGAGAACCGTCTGCGCCTTCTCGATCACCCAGGTGCGGATGTCGGTGACCGTGTCGTCGCCGAGCATCGAGCGGAAGTGACCCAGCGTGCCGATCAGCCCGAGGACCAGCGGCGGCAGCGACAGCAGCGTGAAGAAGGCCGCCTCGGCCGCCAGGCCGGTCACGCGGTAGCGGAACGCGGAGATGCTCGTGCCGCGGACGATCTGCCAGAGCGCGGCACGGGCCCTGGCGGGAGCCGATGCCCCGGCAACGTCCGCCGAAGCGTCGGAGAGGGTGGTCACGACGTCCTACCGTAGCCGGGGCACGCCCGGTACGTGCTGCAACGACCACTTCGTGTGCTGTCGCCTACGGAACGTCACGGCACCGGAGAGGGGCGCCGCCGGCGGGGCCCCCGTCGCGACCTTCCATGCCCGGCACCTCGCGCGGGTCCCGCCCATATTCCGACCTTCTTCCGATCGCCTGCCGGCCGCCGCTGTTCAGGTGAACTGGCCCGGCCGGCGACCGGCGCCGGGCGGGCCCGCGAAGGCCTGGGCGATACTGATCCATTCTTCCGCCACAGGCCCCGACACCGCCAGGGTCACGTCGTCCGGGTGTCGCCGCTGCGTGACGACCAGGCAGAAGTCCAGTGCCGTACCGCGTACGACGTCGGGGGCGTCCTCGGGCCCGGCCGTCCACGCGGCACCGCTCGGGAGGGTGAGGTCGACCCGGACCGGAACGTCCGGGCGCGGGCGTCCGTGCACGGTGAAGCTCCACGGCAGCGCGCGCACGCCGATCTCGGCGACGTGACGCAGCCGGTCGGTCGGCTCACGCCTCCCGTCGTGTCCACCGGCCGTCAGCCCGTCGGCGACGTCCTGCCCGTGCGCCCACGTCTCCATGAGCCGCGCCGTGGTGAACGACACGAGGCTCATGTCCGGGCCGTACCACGGGATCCTGGTCGCCGGGTCCGCGGAGGAGAGGACCCCGGTCATCCGGCGACGCGCCGCGCCGAACCATTCCAGGACCTCCTCATCCGGCATGGACCGCCGCTCCCGTACGAGCTCGTCCGTGTCCAGGCCCTTCTCGAGCGCCGCCCGCACCTCCTCGCGGAACGACTCCGGTCCGGTCACCGCGCGCACCGCCGCATCGTCGAACCAGGCCAGATGCGTGATCTGGTCCCGTACGGTCCAGCCGGCCGCCGGCGTCGGGACCGCCCAGGCGCCCGGCACGAGGAGCCGTTCGAGGTCGGCCGGCTCCGCGCGGAGGTCACCGATCAGTACGTTCATCGCCACAGCCATCCGGTACAGCGTACAGAACGACGTTCGGTGGTCTTTGGGGGGACAATGAGGGCATGATCTGCGAAGCCTGCCGCGAGCGGCGGCACGGCGACTGCCCAGGCGGCACGTGGTGCGACTGCCAGCACCAACCGGCCGAGAATGCCGCCACATCGGCCAGAGCGGCCGAGCCTGACCAGACCGGCGGCGATGAGGGGGCGGAGCCTGGGGTCAACTGGCTCCGGCAGGGCTGACCAGCCCGAACGGCCCCCCGCAGCCTGATCCGACATGCGGGATGGAAGTCCACATATCGGACAAGGTTGGACACCCATCGAACGGCATGTCATCATCGGTGTATGGCTGCTGCTAATCCGTTGCTGGTGATGCGCCGGCACGTTGACTACCTCCGCGTGGGCAGCGCCGTCTGTCGTTGACACTGATCGACCGCTATTGCCTCATGGGCGCGCGGTGTGCCGGTGTCTATCCCGAAGCTCAACGTTGAGCCAGCAGTGTGACCTGCCGGCATGCCTCGCGTCCGCCACAACAACGGAGGACGCGCAGAATGCCACCCCGTCAGCAGAGGCGAGGCGAGGGTCAGTGGGCCCTCGGTTATCGCGAGCCACTCAACAAGAACGAAGAGAACAAGAAGAACGACGACGGTCTGAACGTCCGGGACCGGATCGTCGACATCTACTCCAAGGCCGGCTTCGACTCGATCGACCCGGCCGACCTGCGCGGTCGTTTCCGCTGGTACGGCCTCTACACCCAGCGGCGGCCCGGTATCGACGGCGGCAAGACCGCGATCCTCGAGGACGAGGACCTCGACGACCGCTACTTCATGCTGCGCGTCCGTATCGACGGCGGTCAGCTGAGCCCCGAGCAACTGCGCGCGATCGCGGATGTGTCCACCAAGTACGCACGCGGCACCGCCGACCTGACCGACCGGCAGAACATCCAGCTGCACTGGATCGAGATCGAGTCGGTTCCGGCCATCTGGGAGACGCTCGAGTCGGTCGGGCTGTCCACGACGGAGGCCTGCGGTGACACGCCCCGCGTCATTCTCGGCTGCCCCCTCGCCGGGATCGACGCCGACGAGGTGATCGACGCCACACCACAGCTCCAGGAGATCAACGAGCGCTACATCGGCAGCCCGGACTTCTCGAACCTGCCGCGCAAGTTCAAGACCGCGCTGTCCGGATGCACGGCGCAGTGCACGGTCCACGAGATCAACGACGTCGCCTTCGTCGGCGTGGTCGACGACGAGGGCCAGGCGGGCTACGACGTCTGGGTCGGCGGCGGGCTGTCCACCAACCCGATGTTCGCCAAGCGGCTCGGCGCCTTCGTCCGGCCGGAGCAGGTGCACGAGGTCTGGGCCGGGGTCACCGGGATCTTCCGCGACTACGGCTACCGGCGGCTGCGCCACCGCGCCCGTCTCAAGTTCCTGATGAGCGACTGGGGCCCGGAGCGCTTCCGCGAGCTGCTGGAGAAGGACTACCTCGGCTACGCGCTGCCCGACGGCCCTGCGCCCGGCGCACCGCACGGCGACCGCCGCGACCACGTCGGCATCCGCCCCCAGCGTGACGGCAACTTCTACGTCGGGTTCGCGCCCAAGGTCGGCCGGGTCAACGGCGAGATGCTGCACATGATCGCCGATCTGGCCCAGGAGTACGGCTCGGGCCGGGTGCGTACGACGACCGAGCAGAAGATGGTCATCCTGGACGTGCCCGAGGAGCGCACCGAGGCCCTCGCCGCGGAGCTGGAGGCAGGCGGCCTGCAGGTACGCCCGTCGACGTTCCGGCGGCAGACGATGGCCTGCACCGGCATCGAGTTCTGCAAGCTGGCCATCGTCGAGACCAAGCAGCGCGGCATGGACCTGATCGCCGAGCTGGAGGAGCGCCTGCCGGACTTCGACGAGCCGCTGACGATCAACATCAACGGCTGCCCGAACTCCTGCGCGCGCATCCAGGTCGCCGACATCGGGCTCAAGGGCCAGCTCGTCACGGACGCCGACGGCGACCAGGTGGAGGGCTACCAGATCCACCTCGGGGGTTCGATCGGCGGCGCCTTCGGCAAGAAGGTCCGCGGACTGAAGACCACGGCCGACGAGCTGCCCGACTACGTCGAGCGGGTACTGCGCCGTTTCCAGAAGCAGAAGAGCGACGGCGAGTCCTTCGCCGACTGGGTGCAACGCGCCGAGCAGGAGGACCTGGCATGACCGAGCGAAGCGAGGGAATCGGCAAGCACAGCGCCCTGGTCACTCCTCCGACGAAGGAGGGCACATGAGCGAACGCGCCGTTCCGTTCTACTGCCCCTACTGCGGAGACGAGGACCTGGAGCCGTACGAGACCGACGGCGGCTGGCACTGCCGTGCGTGCACCCGCGCGTTCCGGCTCCGGTACGTCGGGACGGGCGCGCTGAGCGCCACCGACCCCGGCCTGCCGTCCGGCGAGCGCAAGGAGGCCAGGAGATGACTCTCACCTTCGAACGCGCGCCGGCCGCGCTCGATCTCACCGACATCGTCGAGTCGGCCGCGAACGCCCTCGAGGAGGCGCCTGCCGAGGAGATCGTCCGCTGGGCCATCGCGACCTTCGGCGACCGGATCTGCGTGACGTCCTCGATGAAGGACGCCGTGCTGGTGGACATCGCCGCCAAGATCCGGCCTGGCATCGACGTGCTGTTCGTCGACACCGGCTACCACTTCGCCGAGACGATCGGCACCCGCGACGCGGTCGACCTCGTCTATCCGGTCAACATCGTGAACGTGACCTCGTCACGGACGGTGGCCGAGCAGGAGCGCGACCTCGGTCCGCGGCTGAACGGCCGGAACCCGGACCTGTGCTGCCACCTGCGCAAGGTCGAGCCGCTGAACCGCGCGCTCGAGCCGTACCTCGCATGGATCACCGGCATCCGCCGCGAGGAGACCTCGCACCGGCGCGGAGCCCGGGTCGTCGAGTGGAACGCCGCCCGCGGGAAGGTCAAGGTCAACCCGCTCGCCCGGTGGACGCACGAGCAGCTCACCTCCTACATCGAGGACAACGGCATCCTGGTGAACCCGCTGCAGTACGACGGGTACCCCTCGATCGGCTGCGAGCCCTGCACTCAGCGCGTCGCGCCCGGCGAGGATCCGCGCAGCGGCCGGTGGGCCGGCACGGGAAAGTCCGAATGCGGCATCAACATCTGAGCCGGCCCGTGTCCGCCGCGCCGTTGGTCGCGGTGGCGCACGGCAGCCGTGACCCGCGGGCGGCGGCGACGGTCGAAGAACTCCTCGACCTCGTACGCCGCCGGTCGGGTCTGCGGGTCCTCACGTCCTACCTCGGCCATGCTCCCCCGGCCCCAGGGCAGGTGCTCGGCGCGCTGGCCGCCGAAGGCGTCGGGGAGGCCGTCGTGCTCCCGCTGCTGCTCACGTCGGCGTACCACAGCAAGACCGACATCCCCGGCGCGCTCGCCGAGGTCCGCCGGGCCCACCCGTGGCTGCGCCTGCGGTACGGCGCCACGCTCGGCCCCCACCCACTGATGACCCCGGCCCTGGAGCGCAGGCTGGCCGAGGCGGGCGTGACGCCCGACCCCGGCACGGCTCTCGTGCTGGCCGCGGCCGGCTCCAGCGACCCGTCGGCGAACGCGACGATCAGCGCCATGGCACGGCACTGGCGCGGCTGGTGGCGCGTGGTCCCCGCCTACGCCTCCGCGGCGCGGCCCACGCCGGCC
>DASQPY010000635.1:0-6371 GCA_035643735.1 Actinoallomurus sp.
GGCGGAAGCATGGACGCAGAGCCAGGCCTCCGACTACTACCAGGGCCTTCAGCAGGAGTGGAACATCGCCGCCGAAGGTCTGTTCGGGCCGGACGGCGTGCTCGGCCGAATCGCTCACGCGATGAACGTCAACTGGGGCAACTACTCCGACGCCGAATGGTCCAACATCCAGACCTGGCAGCACTGACCGGCCCCGTACGCGCTGATGCGAGGAACCCCAAGTGGACGATGAACGGTGCCGGATCACCGTGGTCGGCAGGCGGCGAAGTGTCGACCTCGCCGTGCCGGCACGGGCCCCGATCGCGGAGTACGTGCCGACGCTGACGCGGCTGTGCGGCCAGGAGACCGATGACACGTTTCCGGCGGCGTGGTCACTGGCGCTGCCGGGCGCACGGCCGTTTCCGCTCGACGTCTCGCTGCTCGAGGCCCAGGTCGTGGACGGCGCGACGCTCTACCTCCGCGACGTCGTCGAGGGTGAGGCCGACGAACCGCTGGTCACGGACCTGGAGGAGCTGGTCGAGGAGGCCCGCGGCGGATGGGACCGGTGGAACACGCGCCATCGCGGGTTCACCGTCATCGGCATCGGCCTGACCGTTCTGGTCGCGGCTCTCGCGGTGCTGACGCTCGGCTCACCGGACACTCCGGTGGCGGGCATCGCCGCCATCGTCGCCGGGTTCGGTGTGGCGCTGCTCGCGGGCTCCGCCGCGCGTCGCGAGTGGTCAGTGCCGGTGCCGCTCCAACTGGCCGTGGCGCTCGCCGCGTGCCCGCTGCTCGCGTTCGCGGGCTACGCACTGCCGATCTCCAGGAACGCGGCCGGTGCCGCGGCGATCGCCGTCGCCGTCGGGGCCGTCGTCGGGGCGCTGGCCGCCGTACTCGCGGTGCTGGACGCGCGCACGCTGCTCGTGTGGCTGCTCGCGGCGATCGCGTTGCCGGTCACGGTCCTGCTCGCCGTCGTGCATGCGACGCTCGTCGAGTCGGCGGCGGTCACCGGCGTGGTGGCCCTCATCCTGCTGAACGCCGCTCCCGCCGCCGCCGGGCGCCTGGTCGCGCTGGCCCCGGCACGCGGGAGATCGAGCACTCCTCCCAGTCCGGCGGCGGAGATAGCGATGATCATGAGCCGCGGCCGCGGGGTGCTGATCACTCTGGCGCTGGCCTCGTCGCTGATCTGTGGAGCCTGCCTGCTGGTCCTGGGGGACTCCGGCGACCCGTTCGCCGTCGCGCTGGCGGCCTGCCTCAGTCTCGCCCTGCTGGCGCAGGCCGGCCAGAGTGACGTCCCGGTCGCGGTCATGCCCGCCCTCGTCGCCGGATCCGCGGGCCTGGCCGTCCTGGCGATGCGGGCACCCGTCCACCTGCTCCATCTGCAGGGCGCGGCGGCGGCCCTGGTGACCTGCGGTGTCGGCGCCGCCGTTCTCGCCATCGGGCTGGCCATGGCCAACAGCGGATCCGCGGAGACGGTGGACGAGCGCCCGCAGTGGCTGGGATCGGTGGGCGTCGCGCTGCTCGCCATCTCCGCACCGCTCGCGGTGGGGGTCTTCGGCGTGTTCCAGCACCTGGCGCACCTCGGCGGACGAATCTGACCGTGAAACCGGCCTGGCAGCGTGTGTCTCCGAGCGCTTGGGGCGCACACCGGACGATCGGCGCCGCCGTGCACGCGGCGGCCGACGGCGCCGTGGTGTCGGTGCAGCCCGGTGTCTATCAGGAGGCGGTGGTCCTCGACCGGAACGTCACCGTGGTCGCGGCAAAGGGGCCGGGCACGGTACGGATCGTGTCCCGGTACCGCCCCGCGCTCACGTTGCACCGTTGCGCGGCGACCGTGCAGGACATCGCCTTCGAGGCCGCCTCGGACAAGGAGGCGGCCGTGCTCGTGCAGGGCGGCTCTCCCGTGTTGGAACGTTGCGAGATCGGCCGGGGCCGCGTCGAGATCACGGTGGACGCGGAGTGCGTGCTGCGCGCGTGCGACATCCACGACGCGGTGTACGCGGGCATCTACCTGACCGGTACGAGCCGGAGCGTGATCGAGGACTGCACCGTACGCTCGGTCGACGGCGACGGGGTGCGGATCGACGATTCGGCCCGCGCCGACTGCGCGCGCACCACGGTCGAGGACGTCCGGGGAAGCGGCCTGCGCGTGGCCGGCACCGGAGGCGGAGTCTTCGTCGACTGTGAGATCAACCGGCCCGGTGACGCCGCCGTGCTGGTCGAGGCGCCGGCCCGGCCTCATCTGCACCGATGCCGGCTGCACGATGCCGGCGGCCAGGGAGTGCGGATCGAGGGCTCCGCCCGGTGGGCGGAAGGCGCCTCCCGTACGCCCGCGCCGGACGCCGCCGACGATCCCGAGACCGCGGGCGCCGCGGCGGGGCGGGAGGACGACCGGGTCCGGCTGGAGGACTGTGAGATCGCACGGACCGCAGGGGAGGGCGTGTTCGCCCGCGGCGACTCCCGCGTGCTGCTGAAGGACTCTCATGTCCGCGCGGCCAAGGGGACCGGCGTGCTGGTGTCCGGCACCTGCCGGATGGACCTGGAGAGCGTCCGTGTCGTCGACGCGGGCGCGACGGCGCTGGTCCTCACGGAGTCGGCGGACGTCCGTGCCCGCCGTACGGTGCTGACCCGTTCGGCCGCGAACGGGGTGCACTGCAGTGGCGACAGCACCCTGACGCTGACCGACTGCGAGGTGTCCAGTACCGCGTTCACGGCGATCCATCTCGGCGGTGGCGCGCGCGCGGCCCTGCACGACTCCCGTGTTCGCGACACTCCGGAGCACGGTGTCCGGGTGCATCAGCAGGCCGACCTGCAGGCCGATCGGGTCACCATCGAGCAGACCCGGATGGCCGCCCTCAGCGTGGAGGACGCGGACGCCGTCCTGCGCGGCTGCACCGTCAGCGACGTGGAGGCCGGCGCCAAGATCACCACGCGGCACCGGCCGCTCCTCGACGGTTGTGAGTTCGCCGGCGTCGCCCGCACCGGCGTCGAGGTCGGGCCGGACACCGGTGTCCTGATACGCGGCGGGCACATCCGGCGGACCGGCTCGGCCGGGATCTTCCTGGACGAGCGCAGCGAGGCCTGGATCGAGGAGACGGAGATCACCGACACCGAGGGAAGCGGTCTCGTCGTCTGGACCGGTGCCCGGCCGCGTGTCCGTCACGTCACCGTCGCCCGCGCCGGGAAGAACGGTCTCTACGCCGCGGAGGGTGGTGCCGGGGTGTTCGAGGACTGCGACATCTCCGAGACGGGCTTCCCCTCGATCTACGTCGGGGCCGAGGCGACGCCCACCCTGCGGCGCTGCGTGGTCCGCGACACCAGGGACGACCTCACGCTCGCCGACGACGCGGCGCCGGTGTTCGAGGACTGCTGGACCAGTGACGTGGTCAGCAGCTCGATGCCGCAGGCGGACGGCGACCGGAAGGCGGCGCTCGCGCGGCCGGCCGGCGGCCCGCGGACCGGCACGTCCGGTGACCGGCACGGCGAGAGG
Organism: Actinoallomurus sp.; assembly: GCA_035643735.1. Taxonomy (GTDB): domain Bacteria; phylum Actinomycetota; class Actinomycetes; order Streptosporangiales; family Streptosporangiaceae; genus Actinoallomurus. Next base: position 3,470 of record DASQPY010000635.1, read on the forward strand.
CCCGAGGAGGACGAGGAGTCCAAGGAGACGCTGGCGGACCTGCTGGCCGAGCTCGACCGGCTCGTGGGTCTCGAGCGCGTCAAGCAGGAGGTCAGCGCGCTGGCCAAGCTCATGCAGATGGTCAAGCGGCGCGAGGAGGTCGGGCTTTCGCCGCCGCCGCTGTCGCGTCACCTCGTCTTCGCCGGGAACCCGGGTACGGGCAAGACCACGGTCGCCCGCCTGTACGGGCGCATCCTGGCCGCGCTCGGAATGCTGGAGAGCGGGCACCTGGTCGAGGCCGACCGCGGTGACCTGGTCGGTGAGTACGTCGGGCACACGGCGCCCAAGACGCAGGCGGTCTTCCGCCGCGCGCTCGGCGGCGTGCTGTTCATCGACGAGGCGTACGCCCTCTTCCCGTACGGGCAGAGCAGCGACTTCGGCCAGGAGGCGGTCTCAACACTGGTCAAGCTGATGGAGGACCATCGCGACGAGGTCGTGGTGATCGCGGCCGGCTATCCCGGCGACATGGAACGCTTCATCGACTCCAACCCGGGCCTCGCCTCACGCTTCACCCGGACGCTGACCTTCGAGGACTACGTCTCAGAAGAACTCGTCCGGATCGTGGAGCATCACGCGGGCCGGCACGACTACCGGCTGGCCGACGACACCCGCGAACGGCTGCTCGACTACTTCGAGAACTACCCGCGAGGGGAGCGCTTCGGGAACGGGCGTACCGCCCGGCAGGTGTTCCAGCGGATGACCGAACAGCAGGCGCAGCGCGTGGCGGAGCTGGAGTCGCCCGGCAAACGGGACCTCACCGAGGTGCGCCCCGAGGACCTGCCGCAGGGGCCGGCGTGATGCCCGGGTGCCGAGGCCGGCGGTCAGGTACCGGTCACCGGGTTCTGCGGCGGCTCAGGGAACACCGACTCCCGGTCGGCGTGACCGTACGCCTGGCCGGACCGGTTCACCGCGGCGATGTACTGCCCGACGATCTCAATGGTGTTGGCGACCTGCCACAGCACCTTCTCCTGGGCGGGGTTGATGCTGTCGGAGAACTTCTTGGCCGCCTCCTGGACCGGGCTGGCGACCGTGCTCTCCTGCCGCACACCCGCCCCGGCGCCGTTGTAGGAGTTGCCGGAGACGCCATCCGGGCCTCCCGTGACCTGCGTGACGGTCGCGGTCTGCCCGAAGACCGTGTCCTTGACGGACATCACCTTGTTCCGGAGCGCCTCGTAGTCGGTGACCGCGATCCGGCTGGCGGACAGCATGCTCTGCTCGGCCGTTCGCAGCGTCCCCAGGTTGACCTGGATCGGGCCGCACGCGGGGACGTCCTTGTCCTTGTCTCCGTCGCCTCCCGGAGGGGTCACGTCCGGCGGGTCCTGGTTGAAGGAGGGGGGCGTGGACCAGGCGACCTGCACGTTGGGGACCAGGTAGCCGAAATCCTTGCCCGCGTCGGGATCCGGCCGGCCGTCTCCTCCGCCCGCGTTCGGATCGAAGGCCGGACCGTACTTCGGAGGCTGAGGATCGGCCACCGTGACTCCCGTCTCGCATCGTCGACTGGCATCGGCACCGTGATCGGCCGACCAAAGACAACATATGCCGGGATCGGCCGACCAAGGTCGACATATGGCGGAAACCATACTCCTCTAAATGGTGGTCCTTCGCATGAAAAGTGTAGAGCTTCGCTACGTTGCCACTCAGGTGAGCCTTGTACGAGAGCAGCACGACGGGGGGCACGCGTCATGGCGGATATGACCTGGTCAGAGTTCAAGGTGGATCTGGCGCAGCTGCACGAGGCCATTGGCAGCGTCGGCCACGAGTCCGGTCTCATCGGCGGATACATGGGCCAGATCTCGAGCCAGTTCGCCTCGGTCAAACAGGAGTGGGTGGCCCCGTCCGAGCTGTCGTTCGAGGAGGTTCAGGAGTGGTTCACCCGCGTGCAGAACGACCTGCACCAACTGCTCGACGAGACGGTCGGCCGGCTGAAGAAGGCCTACGACAACTACCACGCGGCGGAGCTGGCCAACACCCAGAACCTCGCGACCAACGGACCGGGCGGCCACGGCGGCGGTTCCGGAGGCGGTGACTCCGGGGGCGATGACTCCGGTCACCACGACACGAAGACCCCCGCGCACGCGCGGGAGGCCCTGTCGAGGGTGGAGGGACGGGAGCCGGCCACCGCCGCGCTCAGACGGGCGATGGCCCCGCTCGAACCCCGGATCGCGGCGCAGCCACTCCAGCCGGCCGAGCCGGCCCAGCCCACCCTGCCGTAGTACGACCGGAGATCCCGGCCCCCGTCAGCGGAGGCTCACTCCCCGGAACGCCCGTTCGAAAGGCTGAAGGACCATGGCGCAGACCAACGCCGACTACGACGCCGCCAACCTCTACGTCGACCCTGACGGGCTCAAGACCAAGGCCGACGCCCTGCTGGCGCAGGCCGAGAACACCGCCCAGTCGCTGGAGAAGATCAACAACACCCTCTCGGCCCTCCAACTGGGCTGGGCGGGCAAGACGGCCGACGAGGCGCGTGACTTCGGCAACCGCTGGGAGGCGGTGATGAAGGAGCTCTTCGGCAGCAAGGACCATCCGGAGACGGGCGTGCTCAACGCCATCGTGGACGGCCTGCTCACGACCCGCGGCAACTTCAGCAAGACCGAGGACGCGCTGGTCCAGCTCTTCACGCAGTTCGGCAACGATCTGTCCAGCGGCGACAGCACGACGCCCACGTCGCCGCCCCCCAGCATCAACGACCTGAACCTCACCGCCATCACCGAGACATGGTGACGGGCTCCCCGCCCGCCTCCCCGGCCCGACTCGCGGAACTGGATGATCGCGACGTGACCAATCGCCCCGCCCCCTCTCTCAGCAACGCCGGTGTCCGCGCATGAGCAGGCTCGCGTTCCATCGCCCCGCCCGCACCATG
>DASQPY010000636.1:0-2222 GCA_035643735.1 Actinoallomurus sp.
CAAGTACCTCGTACTCGTCAACGAGACCGCCGGGCCGAACTGGCTGACGCCCGAGTGGTTCCGGATCGGGGCGTCCTCGCTCCTCAACGACCTGCTGATGCAGCGCCGCAAGCTCACGACCGGCGTGTACGCGGGTCCCGACTACTTCACTCTGGACTAGACGATGTTCGAGTACGCGCCCGCCCCCGAATCACGCGACATTGTCGACATCAAGCCCTCGTACGGCCTGTTCATCGACGGTGAGTTCGTCGACGCCGAGGCGTCCTTCAAGACGGTCGACCCGGCGAGTGAGGAGGTCCTCGCCGAGGTCGCCGAGGCTGATGCGGCCGATGTCGATCGTGCCGTCACCGCGGCCCGTAAGGCCTATGACGGCGTCTGGTCGCGCATGCCCGGAAGGGAGCGCGCCAAGTACCTGTTCCGGATCGCCCGGATCGTTCAGGAGCGTTCGCGTGAGCTGGCGGTGCTGGAGTCGATCGACAACGGCAAGCCGATCCGCGAGTCGCGCGACGTCGACATCCCGCTCGTGGCCGCGCACTTCTTCTACTACGCCGGCTGGGCCGACAAGCTGGAGTACGCCGTATCGGACCCCCGCCCGCTCGGCGTGGCCGGCCAGGTCATCCCCTGGAACTTCCCGCTGCTGATGCTGGCGTGGAAGATCGCGCCGGCGCTGGCCTGCGGTAACACCGTGGTGCTCAAACCCGCCGAGACGACACCGCTGACCGCGCTGGCGTTCGCGGAGATCTGCCGGCAGGCCGACCTGCCGCCCGGCGTGGTGAACATCGTCACCGGCGCGGGGGAGACCGGCCGGGCCCTGGTCGAGCACGAGGGCATCGACAAGGTCGCCTTCACCGGCTCGACCGACGTCGGCCGCCAGATCGCCCGGGCCGTCGCGGGCACCGGCAAGCGGCTCACCCTCGAGCTCGGCGGCAAGGCCGCCAACGTGATCTTCGACGACGCCCCGCTCGACCAGGCCGTCGAGGGCATCGTCAACGGCATCTTCTTCAACCAGGGCCACGTCTGCTGCGCCGGGTCGCGTCTCCTGGTGCAGGAGTCCATCGCCGAAGAGCTCCTGGACCGGCTCAAGACCCGGATGGCGACGCTACGGGTGGGCGACCCGCTGGACAAGAACACCGACGTCGGCGCGATCAACTCCGCCGCACAGCTCGAAAAGATCCGGATGCTGTCGGAGATCGGCGAGAAGGAGGGCGCGACCCGCTGGTCACCGCCCTGCGAGCTGCCCGACCGCGGCTTCTGGTTCGTGCCGACGGTCTTCACCGACGTCGCCCAGTCCCACCGGATCGCGCGCGAGGAGATCTTCGGCCCGGTGCTGTCGGTGCTGACCTTCCGCACCCCGCAGGAGGCCGTGGAGAAGGCCAACAACACCCCGTACGGGCTGTCCGCCGGTGTGTGGACCGAGAAGGGCTCGCGCATCCTGTGGATGGCGGAGCGGCTGCGCGCCGGGGTCGTGTGGGCCAACACGTTCAACAAGTTCGACCCGGCCTCGCCGTTCGGGGGGTACAAGGAGTCCGGCTTCGGCCGTGAGGGCGGACGTCACGGACTGGAGGCCTACCTGCGATGAACGACCGCCTGAGCGTGCGCAAGACGTACAAGCTGTATGTAGGGGGAGCCTTCCCTCGATCGGAGTCCGGCAGGTCGTACACCGTGAACGATGCAAAGGGCGGTTTCCTCGCCAACGCCTCACGCGCCTCGCGCAAGGACGTACGCGACGCGGTGGTCGCCGCCCGCAAGGCCCAGTCCGGGTGGGCGGCCCGCACGGCGTACAACCGCGGCCAGATCCTCTACCGCGTCGCGGAGATGCTGGAGGGACGCCGCGAGCAGTTCACCGAGGAGCTGCGCTCGACCGGCGTGTCCAAGGCCGCCGCACGCACGGAGGTGGACGCCGCCGTCGACCGCTGGGTCTGGTACGCCGGGTGGGCGGACAAGATCGCGCAGATCACCGGCACCGCGAACCCGGTCTCCGGGCCGTTCTTCAACTTCTCCACCCCAGAGCCGACCGGTGTCATCGGCATCATCGCTCCGGACGGCCCGCTGCTGGGTCTCGTGTCGGTGCTCGCCCCGGTCATCGTCACCGGCAACACCACCATCGTCATCGCGTCCGAGCCCACGCCACTGCCCGCCATCACCCTCGCCGAAGTCCTCGCCACCTCCGACCTGCCCGCCGGCGTCGTCAACATCCTCACCGGCCACCGCGCCGAGCTCGC
>DASQPY010000637.1:0-2652 GCA_035643735.1 Actinoallomurus sp.
CACGACACAATGCGTGGTGGATGGTGGGTCATCGTGTTCTGAGGATCTCGTGAGTGTAAGGAGCGAGCCCGTGAGGCAGACGCTGTACGCCGAGTGGTGTAAAACCGCCGAGGAGCCGGTCTTCAGTGAGTGGCTACGGGCCGGGGCTGAACCCGACTGGAGCGCGGTGGTGAGTCATCCGTTCGCAGAGGCCATCGGGCGGGGGGACGTACCGGCGGAAAACATGCGGCGGTATCTAATCCAGGACTTTCAGTTCGTCGACGCGTTCACGGCGCTGCTGGGGGCGGCGGTGGCGTGCGCTGACTCGTTCGAGGCGCGAGTGCCGTTCGGGCGGTTTCTCGGGCAGATCGCGACGGACACCGAACGGAGCTACTTCCGTCGGGCGCTGACCGCGCTCGGCGCCGATGCGGGCCCGGCGGAGCCAGAGCCGGTGACAGCGGAGTTCCGGACGCTGATGGACGAGACCAGGACCAGGCAGGACCATCCGGCGATCCTGGCCGTCTTGTGCGTGGCGGAGTGGAGCTATCTGGAGTGGGCGAGCCGGGCGGCGGGGCCACTCCCGGAGGACTTTGTACACCGGGAGTGGGTCGAACTGCACAGTGGTCCGGACTTCGAGGCATGGGTGGCATTCCTGCGCGGCGAACTGGATCGGCTCGGCCCGACGCTCGACGAGGCGGGGCAGTTCCGCGTCCTCGACGTCTTTCGCCGGACGGTGCAGCTGGAGCACCGATTCTTCGACATGGCCGCCGGGTGACAGGCGCCGTCCGCCCGTAAACGGAAAGCCGGACCGCACCGGCGGGCTGGCCCATGACACGCGCCACCATGTGCCGCATCCTCGTCGGCCTGTCCCCGAGGACTCGCCGTGGGACGCGACCGGACCGTCCTCATCCTGTCTGTCCCGGCGCTCCGCGCGCGGCCTTCGGCAACTTCATCGACGCCATGCGCACCGTGACCGGCATTCTCGCCGGGCGCACGGTCGCGACCCGGGCCGGTGACTGCCCGCCTGCCTCGACCGGTGTCCTGCCGCAGGTGGACGTGGAGGGCGCGCGAGCCACGCCGTGACCCCGAGCATGACGGTCACCGGATGCCGGATTCGCCGCAGTGGCGGGCGATCGCCGCGCGAGCCGCGTGCCGAACGCCGACGGCCGCAGCCCAGTCCGTGCCAGCCGGCCGGATAGGCGCCTCAACGATGATGTGGACGGCACCGTGCCGGGGGAAACACCAGCCGGGGCGCAGTATTGATTCCGTGCCCTGGATGGCGACCGGCACGACGGGCACGCCGGCCCGTGCCGCGCTGACGAAGGCGCCCATATGGAACGCGCGGAGCCCAGGAGCCTCATCCAGCCGCCCTTCAGGGAATATGACCAGTCGCTGTCCGCGCCCGACCACTGTGCTGAGCCAGGCGGTGTCATGGACGCCGCTCTCACGGTCGACACGCTCGACGAATTCGGTGCCCAAACGCCGCAGGACGAAGCCACTGAGCCATCGCCGCGCGTAGATCTCCCCAACGACGAAACAGCATGAATCCGGCAGTGCCGCAATCAGCGTGGCGCCGTCGAGCCAGCTCGCATGGTTGGCCACCGCGACCCACGCTCCGACCGGGAGCCGATCCATGCCCGCTACGGTGAGGGACGTTCCGGTGAGCCGGGCCAGCAATCGAATGCCGACGCGTACGGACCTGCGCCGCCGCCGCTGCCCGGGAGTCACACTCAGCACAGCGAGCATAGGGACCGTCATCGCAATGGCCAGCAGCCAGGCGTACACGGCGAAGGCGACGGCGGCACTGTCCTGGCACATCCGATGCGCGCGAGACCTGGCCGAACTCCAGGCGAGCGGCGCGAACTGCAGCCAGGCGGGCATGGGCCGTCGCCCGATCGTCCCGTGCCGGTACATGGCCCGGGCCGCAGAGCGGCTGACCTTGCCGCTGGAGGTCTTCGGAACGGTGTGCGGCGTGGTGAGCACGATGTCGTCGGGCGCGGCGCCCAGCAGATCGACCACCGCGCGGACGATCCGTGTTCGCAGCGCGGCGCGGGTCGCTTCGTCGGCCTGCCGGGTCTCGGCCAGCACGACCAGCCGTTCGGTGCCGGTCTCCGGGTCGGGGGCGGCGAACACCGCCACACACCCCGCCCGTACACGGTCGATGCCTCCCACGAGCTCCTCGATCTCTTCCGGGTGAACGTTGCGACCGGCCCGGATGATGATGTCCTTCACCCGGCCGGTGACGTACAGCTCTCCGTCCGCCAGGTAGCCGAGATCGCCGGTGTCGAGCCACCCGTCATGGAAGAGCGCACGGGTAGCGGCCGGGTTACGGTAGTAGCCGCCGGTCACCGACGGCCCTTGGAACTCGATGCGTCCTTCCCGGCGATCTGGCAGCTCGCCGCCGGTTTCGCCGACCACGCGCACCCGGTATCCGGGCAGCGGCCTGCCGCACGCGACGAACCGCACCGCCGAACGATCCCCTGTACCCGCGCGAACGGCCCGTCCCGACCCCAGGAAGCGCTCCCGTGCGACACGGTCGACCATCGGGCCCCGGCCGAGCGGCGGGAAGGTCAATCCGACACACGCCTCGGCCAGACCATAGACGGGCGTGATCGCCTCCGGTCGCAGCCCGTACGAGGCGAACCGGGCGGCGAAACGCTCGATGGTGTCAGC